>JBGTHE010000242.1:0-7031 GCA_041746335.1 Lysobacterales bacterium
TTGGTAACCTGGGCAAAGCCCTGCCGGAAATAGTCATAGATCGAACGGTTTCGCTCGGAAAGCACTGCCATGGGCGTGTCGTCGCCCATAGAGCCCACTGCCTCCTGGGAATCGTTGGCCAGCGCGTTGATCACTACCTCACACTCTTCCGGGCTGAGGCCAAACTGACGATGGTACGTGGGTAAAGTGGAGGCCGATTCGCGCATGAACTTCAATGCGGCTTTGCGCTCCTGCTCATCGTTGTTCCATACTCGAACAACGTTCTCTGCCAGCCACTCTCGATAGGCATGACGAGCCTTGAGGTTGTCGTCAATGGCGGCAGATTTCCACAGCTTGCCATTGGAAATATCCACTGCAATCATTTCGCCGGGACCCAGGCGGCCCCTGCGTTTTACCCGCTCGGGTGGGCAGTCCCAGACCCCGGTTTCGGATGCCACAGTAAAAATGCCGTCGTGCGTGATGCTGTAGCGTGCCGGCCTTAGGCCGTTGCGGTCCAGGTTGCAGCAGGCCACCTCGCCGTTGGTTGAAACCACACCGGCGGGGCCATCCCAGGGCTCCTGGTGCATGGAGTTGAACTGCAGAAAAGCTTTCAGGTCCGGGTCCATATCGGCGCGGACCGCCGGCGGCATCAGTAAACGCATGGCACGGAACAGATCCATGCCACCGGCCATAAAGACTTCCAGCAGATTATCCAGTGAAGAAGAATCGGAACCACTTTCATTCACCAAATGGGACAAGGATTCCAGCGAGGGCAACAAAGGCGAATGCAGAATGCCAGCTCTGGCGTTGGCCCAGTCGCGATTGCTGTTGACACTGTTGATCTCGCCGTTGTGTGCAAGGAAACGGAAAGGTTGAGCGTAATTCCAGCGCGGCAGGGTATTGGTCGAGAAACGCTGGTGGCAAATCCCAATGGCCGACGTCATGCGCGGATCGCGCAAATCGAGGTAGTAGTCCGCCAGGTGCTCAGCCTGAACCAGGCCCTTATAAACCATGGTCAGCCGTGACAGGGACACCACATAATATAAAGGGTCGGGGTCCGGCAGCTTGCCATGCTCATCAAAAGCAAACCGTCGCGCAACGAACAACTGGCGCTCCAGGTCGTGAACATGCCAACCCGGCGGCGCATTGACAAAAACCTGATAAATGGCCGGCATGCTGACCAGCGCCTGCTTACCCACAAACTCAGGTCGGGTCGGCACTTCACGCCAGCCCGCAACCACGAGCGACACCCTTGCCAGATGGCGAGTCAGTATTTCTTTGCCACGCTCGATCAGGGCGTCATCGGGGGAAAAAAACACCAGCCCGGCGGCGAAGTTGGTGGTCAGCTTGATGCCGCAGTCGTTTGCAACGTCGCGCAAAAAGGGTTCCGGAAACTGCAACATGATGCCGCAGCCATCACCGGATTTTCCATCCGCTGCAACAGCGCCGCGATGGGTCAGCCGGGCCAGCGATTTGAGAGTGGTTTCTACCAGCCAGTGGCTTTTCTGCCCATTCATGTGCGCCAGCAGGGCAAAGCCGCAGCTGTCGCGAAAATCGCGCAGCGGATCATGTAATGTCAGGGACTCTGGCCTGGCAGGATGAGGCAAGCAGATACTCCGGGTTTTGGGCTGCGGGTGTGGCGTCCAAAAAAGGCAGTCGACAGCATAACCAACGGGTCATCATTGCAAAAGTTAATATTTTAAATAAAGTAATTCCATTTTCTTATGCTGCGGGGTGCAATACCGTGTTGACAGAACGGATTTACCCTTGCGGCTCAGGGTCAGTTAAATGGTGTTGCGAAGGTCGATCCGGAATTGGGTCGAACCTTCACTCCGTAGCCGGTGAATGGCTCATTTACGCCCTGCGTTACTGCCGGAGGCGAGTGCTCCTGCTTGAGGAGTGCCTGACGACGGTGGCTGGCTGCTGGTGTGCAGCTGCCTGTCTATAAAATCCTGCCATTTTGCGAGCAGCACCTCTGGCTGGATGTTGGCGCGGGTGTCAATTCTCAGCCGCAATTTCAAACTGATCTGATGGATCGCATTCATTCCCTGTCACCGTTCAAGCATTGTATGTTGGTCGTGAAGATAGATGACGCGAGTGACCAAAGAGTTACATGGCTCGAGATGAATTGCCCTTAATTGCCGATAAACGGCCCAACCTGGCCACTGGAGTCCAGCAACAAACGGCTGGGATCAGCCGGCTACTCGTCGAAGTTCGGGTCGGTTAGCATAGCCGCTTCGGAAAGAGTTGAAGCAGGTTCTGGCCCAGCACCCATATGCCCGACCTGAATATGCCCATGCGAATATGCCCGATCTGGCTGGGCGGGCCGGGTATTGCATTCTGAACTGACGACACGGAAAAAAATTAATGAGAAAAAGATGGTTGCTTGCAGCTGCATTGCCCGTGGTGGCGGTGGCAGTGTTCCTCTCGGTATCCGATACCGCCCGCCGTTTCACTTTTCACGGTACGACCATGCTGACCGCTGTGGCTGCCAAACTGGCATGCTCCGGTGCTTACCTTATGGGCAGAGCGCCCGATGAGGTGGTGGCACGTGACTTGCAGCGCTTCTATGGCCCTTGGCTAAATTACACTGGGTTTGATTTTGAAGAAGAAACCCGAACCGTAAATGCCAGTTTCTTCGGGCTGGCCAAGCGCACTGCAGTTTATCGCGATGGCTTGGGTTGCACGCTGATGATCGATACCGAGATTGATCAGTTGCTGGAGCAGGCTCGCGGCATCGAGGAAGTCTCCCGCAGCCATCGACCGCAAGAATGGCCCGAAGGTGACCTCATCAACCTCACGCGGAATGCAGCAGGTGTTGAATGGCAAGTGCTGGATGAAGCTGTAGACGGAGCATTTGAAGACAATACCGAATTCAAAATCATTGATACCCGGGCCGTTATCGTTGTTTATGGCGGCAAAATTGTGGCTGCGCGCTATGCCGATGGCTTTAATCATGACAGCCGCTTTTTAAGCTGGTCGGCCAGCAAAAGCGTGACCGGCGCCTTGATTGGAACATTGGTGACGGATGGCAAACTGGACCTGTATGCCCCAGCACCGGTGAAGGAATGGGCCTCGGCCGATGATCCGCGCCACGTCATAACCCTGCATCAATTGATGACCATGAGCAGTGGCCTGGAATTCTCGGAGCCTTATCTGCCCGGCAATGACAGCACCGACATGTTGTTCAAAACTCGCGCCATGGGCGACTTCGCCGCCGGCAAACCTTTGTTTCGAGAGCCCGGAACCTTGTGGGATTATTCTTCGGGAACCACAAATCTGCTGTCCCGCATACTTCAGGAGCAGGCTGGTGGCAGCCTCAAAGCAGTGCATGACTATTCGTGGAGCCGCTTCTTCGAACCCGTCGGCATGCGCAGCGCTGTATTTGAACCGGATGCTTCCGGTTCGCATGTAGGCAGTTCCTACTTTTATGCCTCTGCTCCGGACTGGGCGCGATTTGGCCTGCTGTTCCTGAATCGTGGCAGAGTGGGTGGCCGGCAAATACTGTCTGAACAATGGGTGGATTATTCGCGCACGCCCACACCTCTGGCACCCAAGGGCATGTATGGCGCTCAATTCTGGCTGAACGCCGGCCATCCTGAACGGGATGACGGTTTGATGATGCCAGACTGTCCCAAAGATATGTTTACGGCCAGTGGCTATAACGGTCAGCACATCGCCATCGTGCCTTCCAAACAGGCGGTGGTTCTCAGGTTCGGTTGGACAACGGTGGGGGCGTCATTCGATACCAATAAACACTTTGGGCGTATCCTCGCAACCCTTCCGGATACTTCCGTCCAGTCCGCGAGCATAGCGCCATGAACAGAGCCTGGATTGATCTCGACCCCGCCGATGTGCGCAACATGCTGGTCAGCCTGATTGGTTATCGATTTGGCGATCAACCGGAAACCCGTGTCGATGAGATTCGTCAGGAGCGGCGCGGTTACGCGCAGAAATTCCTGCGTCTTGCGGGCGTCAATCAAACCCAGACGGTGATTGACCTCGGTTCAGGCTGCGGATTTGGTACCGGTGCCATTGCCGAGCAAGCCGCTCGAGTACATGCCTGTGATATCAGCCCGGCTTTTCTGGAATTTGCCCGGCGTGATTGTGCCGGGCATGACAATATTACTTTTCATGAAGTGCGGCCACGGGATCTCAGCCCCGTTGCAACCCAAAGCATTGATACGGTGATCTCCATGTCGGTGTTCATTCACCTGAACCTGTACGACATGGCTTGTTACTTTGATGAATTCAAACGGGTGCTCAAACCCGGAGGTAAATTGGTGTTTGATTTTGCCGACAGCAACCGGCTGTTCCGGCGTTTCCGCAACCACGGCAACGACCAGTTGTTCCGCGAGCACACAGCCTATTACAAGGAAAATCCCGCGGCTCTGGCTGGCTTGGTGCAGTTCAACAGTGCACGCGGCATCATCCAGGTGGCCAGCGATGCGGGCTTCAAAAACATGAAGCGCCGTGGCCATGTTCTGCTGTTCAGGCTGCGTTGAGCCGAAGCGCATTCCCGCTCGACGAGCGGTGCCAGTTGCGAGCAAGGCCAACAGGGTGAGAGTGGCGGTTTTGCGTTGCATGGCTGTCTGAAGTTAGCCCTGTTGCCTGGTTAATGCGGGTAGCTTCCCATCGCGGTAGCATGGGCGCCCGGGGAAAGATCTTCCCGCCGAGGCAACAACCACAATTGCCAGGGAGCTTGCTTTGCAACCACCGACCCACTGGAATGCGTCGCGTCTGGTCGCCGCGCTGACCGGCAGCTACGCGCTGGTTGGCGGTACCTTATCGTTTATTGGCTGGGCAGCTAACGTCCCCGCATTCATTGATTGGTGGAACACCGGCATTACCATCAAGGCCAATGCCGCACTTGCCATTGTCAGTTGCGGATTCGCCTTGTTGTGGCTGGTGCTATATCCGGCTGCGCGAGCTCCGGTTCGAGTACTCGGTGCGTTTGTCGGGATGTTGGGCGCACTCACTTTGCTGCAGCACTTCGGTGGCTGGAACTTTGGCATCGACACCTTGTTGTTCGACGAACCGGCAGGTGCGGTTGCTACCGTAGCGCCCGGCCGGATGGGCCCTCCAGCTTCCGCAAGTTTTTTCGCGCTCGGATGCACACTGCTTCTTCTGACGAGCAAATTGCACACCAGTGGTTTGAGTGTCGGCCTGCCGCTGGGCGTGATGACCATAAGTGGATTGTCGCTGGTAGGCTATTGGTTCGGCGCTGAAGCGATGTACACACTACCGCGGGTAACTGGAATCGCGTTGCAAACTGCCACGATGCTATTGGCGATAGCGGTCGGCATCGTTGCCGCACAGCCGACCCGTCAGCCCATGAAAACGCTGTGCGAAAACACCAACGCCGGTGCGTTGGCGCGCCGCATTCTGCCTATTGTGATCTTCATGCCGTTGGCACTGGGTTGGTTGCGCGTAAGCGGCGAGCGCCTGGGCCTGTATGGGTTTGCGTTTGGTACAGCGGTGCGAACGGTCGCCGAAATTGTCCTGCTCGGTGGCATGGTATGGTGGGCCGTTGGTGCAATCCGTGCGCGGGACATCAAGCAGCAGCGCGTAGAAGCGGAACGCCGCCAGATCGAACAGAAAATGAATATGGTGCTGGAGGCCGCTGCCGTGCCGTTCTCTGTGATTTCGCCCGTTTTCGACGAAAACAGGGTGGTCGTGGATTTCAAATGGGAGTACGTAAATGCCGCTGGTGCTGCAGTGATGAAGCGCGGGCCGGCAGAGCTGATCGGGCACAGCATTGCCGCCGCCATGCCAAATGTATGGGAGCACGCGGGATTGTTCGAAAATTTCGTTGCCGTCGCCATCAGGAGCGAGGTGCGGGAATTCGAAATACTCCTTAGCGCCAATCACATTGAAGGGTGGTTTCAAGTGATCGCATCGCCGCTTGAAGGCCTGGTGGCAGTATGGTTTGCAGACGCCACCGTCCGCAAACAACAGGAACTTGCATTGCTTGAGGCAGACCGCCGCAAGGATGAGTTCCTGGCCACCCTTGCGCACGAGCTGCGTAACCCGCTGGCCCCCATTCGGCAAGCAGCAATGCTGGCGGGGAACCCGGCGGTCACGGCAGCGCAGCGTCAATGGGCCAACGAGGTCATCGAACGACAGGTGCGGCATATGGCGCTGCTGCTGGACGATTTGCTGGATGTGTCGCGCATTACGCGCGGCACGTTGCAGCTGCGCATCCAGGAGACGCTGATGTCGGCGCTGGTGGCTAGCGCGGTGGAAACCGCGCGTCCGGTGATCGATGCCAAAAAGCACAGTTTGAGTGTTGATTTGCCACCGGATGATATTCGGCTGAATGTGGATCCGCTGCGGCTGTCGCAAGTCATCGCCAATTTGCTGAATAACGCGGCCAAGTACACCAATCCAGGCGGGACGATTCGATTATCGATCACGCAGCGCGACGACGAACTGACGCTGACGGTGGCCGATGACGGTATCGGCATCGCAGCTGACGAGCTGGCCACGATTTTCACGATGTTTTCTCAAGTAAAGTCAGCACAGGAACGTTCGGAAGGCGGGCTTGGCATCGGATTGGCATTGACCAGGGGTCTGGTCGAGTTGCATGGCGGCCGTATCGAGGCAAGGAGCGAGGGCCCAGGTAGTGGTAGTACCTTCATAGTGCGCATCCCTCGCTCAACGCTGGTGACTCCTGTTGCGAACAAACAGGGAGCAGCGTTACCGCTTCCGGTGCTATCGAGGCGAATTTTGATCGCAGACGACAATCAGGACGCCGCCGCAAGTCTGGCGCTTCTGCTGGGTCACGACGGGCATGAAGTCCGCGTGGCATATGATGGCCTGCAAGCGCTAAACGTGCTGGCGACGTTCGAGGCCGATGTGGCGTTGCTGGATCTGGGCATGCCGCATTTAAGCGGCTATGAAGACGCCAAACGCATTCGAGCCCAACATGGAGATTTGCTGCTCATCGCGATTACTGGTTGGGGCCAGAGCAGCGATCGGGAAAAATCGACCGACGCAGGCTTCGATCATCATCTCACCAAGCCAGTGGAGTACGAGTCTCTTCGTGCACT
>JBGTHE010000243.1:0-7694 GCA_041746335.1 Lysobacterales bacterium
ACACCGACAGCCCGAGCGCCCAGCGCACAGGTTTACGGCACCCAGTCACTGGCATAAGCGTCCTCCATTAGTGTGCAGTGAGGCACTCGAAAACAAAGCCTCAGGCCAGAATCCTGCTTCGGCATAACGTGCCTGTTTAGCGACCCATCTCATCATCCTTCGCCCAATGGTACGAAGTTCGTCGGTAGCACTCTGTGCGGAACAACACGTAAGCCAGAACTCGTTGCTCTTGTGGACAACGTCAACAATGTCGAATGCGGCGTCGCCCGCGGAGTAAGCTGGGGCGCCTTCGACCCTCAACTTCGGTGTTCGGGATTTTCATAATCGAAGCGGCAGCCGGCTTAAGGAGGGATCAGCGTGTGCCGGGTGCGATGCCAGACGGGTTACCTGCAGGCGCTACGCGCCAAACCGTGTTGCCAACATCGTCGGCCACCAGCAGACCCCCGCGCCCATCCAAACCGACCCCCACTGGCCGCCCGCGAGCATTTCCTTCCTGGTTCACGAAGTCGGACAAAATGACCTGAATCGGGCCGTCCGGGCGGCCGCCTGTGAAGGGTACAAAGACGACCTGGTAGCCACTCAGCGGTTTTCGGTTCCAGGAACCATGCAGGCCAATGAACGCGCCCTCACCATAGCCGGCCACTTCGCTTTTGTTGAAGGCCAGACCCAACGGAGCCACATGTGGTCCGAGGGCGAAGTCCGGCGGGACCGCGCTAGCTACCAGCTCTGGCCTTTGCGGGCTCACTCGCTCATCGACGTGCTGGCCGTAGTAACTCCAGGGCCAACCGTAGAAAGCATCGCGGCGGACCGAGGTCAGGTAATCGGGCACCAGGTCGCTGCCGAGTTCATCGCGTTCGTTGACCACAGCCCACAGCGCACCCGTCTGTGGTTCCCAGTCGAGGCCAACCGGATTGCGCAGGCCTGAAGCAAATACCCGCGTGGCGCCGGTCGCAATATCAACCTCGAGGACTGCCGCACGCATGTGCTCTGCATCCATGCCGTTTTCAGCGATGTTGCTGTTGGATCCCACCCCCACATACAGGTGTTCGCCATCGGCACTGGCGAGCAGGCTTTTGGTCCAGTGGTGATTCAATTCGTCGCCCATGCCAGGCAGGTCGGTGACTTTGGAAGGGACAGAGGTGACGGTTGTGTCTCCGGTCTGGTAAGGCACTTTTATCAGTGCATTGGCGTTGGCCACAAATAAAGTATCCCCGACCAGCGCCATGCCGAACGGCGAATGCAAACCTTCCAGAAACACACTACGGAATTCAGCCTCACCGTCGCCATCGGTATCGCGCAGCAAGGCGATGCGGTTGGCGCTCGGTACCGCGGCTCCGGCCCGCTTCATAACCCGGTTCATCACTGCACCCTTGATGCCGTCGATCCCGCTTTTTCCCGGCGGCCCGTTGGTCTCGGCCACCAGCACATCGCCATTGGGCAGGACGTACAGCCAACGCGGATGCTCAAGGCCCCCGGCAAAAGCCGTCACCTCCATGTTCGCGGCCGGGGTCGGAGTGGTGCCGCCTGTCCAGCCGACTGCTGGCGCGATCTCGACGGTGGGAAACAATCCAGGGTCCGGTTGGGGCAGAGCCGGGTCGAAGCCGGTGCCGGCTTGTACCGTCAACTGCGCATGATCTGCGCAAGCTGACAGAAGGGCAAGCAACGCCAATACAAAAGCTGTTTTTTTCAAAATAACGATCCCTGCGTAGGATTGGTTCGGTTGTTTCAAGTCCCGGTTCTCCGCAACCCGCAGCATTCTGGGCAGCGCCTCGCGGTCACCACCCGTGCGAAGGTCTTGTTATCGACTTTCATCGCTAATCCTTTGGGTCAGAGCTAACTGTAAGCCTGAATATATAGCCTGTTGACCTGCGGGCTCTGTATGCTCGCGCACAGATCACAAGTGGCGCGACCGTCTGGCCAGGCCTTGCGATGCCGCAACGACCTGAAAGCCACTCTTGCTTATTGTATCGTAGGGCCATGACCGAGCGCTTGGCGACACCCGACGACAGTTCGAAGGACGATGGTGCGAAAAATGGGCGTGTACCTCGCCGCGGACGCTCCCCCCGGCTGTTGGTGGCCCTGTCGGGTCTGCTCGCTTTTGTCGCGCTGGTGCTGCTCGGGCTCTGGCTCCTGTTGCTGAGCCCTTACGGTTACACGCCGCCGGCGGAAGCGCCGGGATGGGGCAGTGAGCGGATTCAACCCGTGTTCGTTTACGGCACATTGCGCAAACCAATCGTGCGCCGCCTCGTTATCGGTCGCGCGGTGGGCACGCGCGAGGCTACGCTGCCCGGTTATCGCAAGGAGCGCCTGAACATCGTCGCTGATCCGCAGGCAATGACGCAGGGCGAGGTCATGGACGTGCAGATCGACGAACTCGCACGCCTGGACCGCTACGAGCGGCTCGGGGTGCGCTATGAGAGGCTATGGTTGCAGCTTGCTGACGATAGCCACGCGTGGGTCTATCGGCGGCTGGCCCCACCATAACCAACCCGGATTTTCAATCACTACAGAAAAGCAGAAATGTCGAATTCTTCAACCCAACCAGATCAACCGCCCTGGCTTAACAATGCCGAAGGCGAACCACGCAGGGTCGGTGTAGAGCTCGAGATGAGCGGTATCGACCTGGACGAGGCGGCCCAGTGTATCGCTGAATTGCTGTCCGGCAAGGTCAGCTCCGAGGGTCGATACGAGCGAACCATCAGCGGCGATCCGGCGGGAGACTGGGTCGTTGAGCTGGACTTCCAGCTGCTCAAGCGTATGGGTCGTGAGCGACGCGATTCGGGCAGCCTGGCCGACGACATTGATCGCGGCGCCGAGGATGCACTGGCCTGGGCGGCCGGGCTGGTAGTGCCGCTGGAAGTGGTCAGCCCGCCGTTGCCGTTGGCCCGGCTCGATCTGGTCGAGACGCTGATCCGGCATTTGCGGAAAGCAGGCGCTGTGGGTAGCTCAGACAACCTGACTTATGCCTTCAGTATGCAGTTCAACCCGGAGTTGCCGGCGACTGATGCAAAGCTGATCACCGCCTGCATCAAGGCGTTCCTGTGCGCCTACGAATGGCTGCTGGCTCGTGCCGAGGTCGATACGCTGCGACGCATCACTAGCTACGTTGACCCGTTTCCAATGGAGTACGTCAGAAAGGTGGTGAACCCCGACTACTGGCCGGATCGGGATACCCTGATCGACGACTATCTGGCCGACAATCCGACCCGCAATCGCGCGCTGGATATGCTGCCGCTGTTTTTGCATCTTGATGAGCAGCGGGTCAGGCGCGTTACCGATGATCCGCTGATCAAGGCCCGTCCGACCTTTCATTATCGCTTGCCGAACTGCAACATCCACGAGCCTGACTGGAACTTCGCCAATTCCTGGAATGACTGGGTTCGCGTTGAGCGGCTGGCCGCGGATGCCGACGCACTGGCTGAGCTTTGCGCGGCCTATCACACATTCCTGGGCCAGCCACTGAAACGCTGGATGGGCGATTGGAAAAGCCAGCTGGAAAAACGATGGCAAGGCCAGTAGTCGCGATCACCGGCCCGCAACGCGGCGCTTTCGGTCCACGCGCCATGGTGGCGCTGATGGTCTGGTGCTATGGGGGGCGTGTATTGCAGGTCCGCCCCGACCAGACACCGGGCAATCTCAAGTACGATGCCGTGGTGGTTACTGGCGGGCATGACGTCGAGCCAGTGCTCTATGCCGCCGAGCCCGAAGTGGAGCCCAACTTTGATGCCGCTCGCGACAAGCTGGAGCTGGCGGTCATCAACGACGCGCTGGAGCGAGGCCTGCCCCTGCTGGGTATCTGTCGCGGTGCGCAATTGCTCAACGTCAGCCGCGGTGGCTCGCTGCTCCAGGAGCTGCGATCACGCCGCCAGGCAACCTCGAATCGCTGGACCATTCTGCCGCTCAAGACGCTGCTGCTGGAAGAGGGTGACAGCCTTCTGGGCCGACTGCTGGGTAGCTGTCGTTGCCGCATCAACAGCCTGCACAATCAAGCCATCGACCGGACCGGAAAGGGCCTCCAGGTGACCGCACGCGACCTCGATGGAATCATCCAGGCGATTGAAGATCCCGATGCCGGCTTTGTGATCGGAGTGCAGTGGCATCCGGAATTCCTGATCTACCTCGGCCGCCAGCGCGCGCTGTTTGCCGCCCTGGTCCGCCAGGCGCGGAGTCAAATGCAAGCCTGAGGACGTAGTCTTTTGATTGGCTCACAACTGGATCGGGGCATTTAACACAGGTTCTCCGTGTGGCGGCGCACAGACCACTGATCTGTGTGGCCTTACTTTTAAATCGAACCTTTAGAGGCCCAGGATATGTCAAAGCACCCTTACAGAAATTTCATTCTGATGATCACCGTGTCTGCAACGCTGATGTTTGGCTTGATGTACCTGAACACCTATCAGGTCAGCCATGTGTGGTTCAGCCAGACTCGCCTGTTCATGACCTTTATCATGGCGGGCTCCATGGCTCTCGTCATGCTGTTCTTCATGCGCCACATGTACAAAAACAAGCTGGCGAATATAGCCATTGTGATTGGGAGCATCGCGCTTATGGGTTCAGGCCTCGGATTGGTCCGCAGCCAGGTAACGGTCGGGGAAGTCGCCTGGATGAAAGCGATGATCCCGCATCACTCAATCGCGATACTCACCAGTGAGCGCGCTGGTATTACGGAACCTCGTGTCAGGCAACTTGCTGACGAAATCATTGAAGCCCAGCGCCGGGAGATTGCGGAGATGGAAGTCCTGATCAGGGATATCGAAGATCAGTAAGCCCGTTCCAAAGTCGGTAGCCGTTTTCGGGGCCGGAATTGCAGGCCTGAGCGCAGCGCATGAGTTTGTGAGGCTCGGATACGATGTGGCGGTGTACGAGGCTGACAAAGAGGCCGGAGGTTTTTACCGAAGTGGGCGGATGCCGGGGGACGGGAACATGCCCTCTGAGTATTCCTGGCACGGGATGGGTCCGTGGTATCACAACACCTTCGACCTGATGCGGCAGATTCCATTCGATGAGAGCGGGAGCTTGTACGACAAGGGACTCTCGCGGCCAATCGCGTTCTGCGTTGCTACCGATAATAGTCAAGCAGTGTTTTACTCCGGCCTGATGCACTTGCCCCAAATGTTCCAGTTGGGGCGGTGGGAAGGCGTGCGTTGGGCCTGGCTTCTGATCAAGACATTCACGTCCGACAACCGGTCCCGGGAGCGATACTCCAGGCTGAATGCTGCCGAGCAATGGAGGCCGCTTTTGAGCGAACGCGGATGGCGCTTGTGGCGAGCTACTTTCGGGCCCTGGATCGGCTCCGATTGGGTTAACGTATCACTCCACCAGGCCGGTCAGTTTTTCCATAAGCAATTGACCACCCAGCCAACACATCCTCACAAGGCCGACAAGGAAGGCCCCGCATGGACACACGGAGCCCGTGACGGTTGGCTGCTTCTGCGCGGCCCGAGCAGTGAATGCTGGTTTGACAGGTGGGTCTCGCACCTGAAAGAGCAGGGGGTGCGCTTCTTCTGGCAGGAACCACTGTCCAGACTCGATTACGACGGGTCAGCCATCACCGCTGCGCAGGTCGGGTCGGGCACCCTCGTGAAGGCCGACATCTACGTACTGGCCACCACGCCATTCGCCGCTGCCCACATCCTGGAGCAGACGCCAGCACTGGCTGCACAAGAGCAATTGCGGCTCTTTCAGCCGTTGACACAGAGCGGCGCGCACATCCAGGTGGGCTTTCGAATAGCGTTCTCGGAAAAAATAAATTGGCCGCGCGAACGCACCGCGGTGGTCCTCGCAGAATCCGAGTTCAACCTGACATTATTTGCCCAGGAGCAGGCGTGGAGAACTGACGTGGCACTCGGTGACGGTGTCAAGTCCGTTTGGACAGGCACCGCCTGTGTGGCGACGGTTCCGGGACGTCTTCACGGGGTATCACTCGCCCACTGTACGAAAGACCAGTTCATCGAGGAAGTAAAAGCCCAGTTGGAACGTTGTGGTGGACTGGATTTATTGGTCAGGGAGGCGAATAACGGCAGAAGCTGGAAGTCTGTACCCATCGTCCGCATTGAAGTCTGGCACGAGTGGCGCTTTTCCGCGGATGGGATCGAGTCTCCCCAGCCGAAATGGGTGAACACAACTGCAACGCAAGCCAATCAGCCGACCCAGGCCACTCCGGTTCCCAACCTGGTTTTGGCCGGGGCACACACACAAACGGAAGCCGACGTATGGAGCATTGAAGGTGCGGTTGAGAGTGGCCGGCGTGCGGCGCGTGTGATTGAACCTGGTGTCAAAGTACTACCGCAATACGTGTCGCCGTTCCTGAGGGTAATCCGCGCCGCTGATAACACCTGTTTTGCAATCGGCGCTCCCCATGTACTGTATATCTTCCTGATCGCGGCTGTGGTCGCACTTGTCAGCGTTCTGGCGTTAGTGGCATTGCTGTAGTTCTGGTTGTTTACCGAGTAAGCGCCGGCTCATTTTTCAGGGCTTTTTGTCTTCTTCGTTTTCTATGCCCTCTTTAGCGGTCTTCATGATTCGTAAGGTAAAGAAGGTCAGGGCAGTGAGAATCAGCGCAATCTCAAACCGTCCGGTGGCTACTGTTATCCCTACTGCTCCGGTTAACCACAGGCTTGCAGCAGTCGCTGTGCCTGAAACGAAGCCTTCACCTTCCACTATATTCTTGAGGATGGCGCCTCCGCCGATAAAGCCGATACCGGTAATGATGCCTGCCATGATTCGTGCCTCGGCGTCCGTTGAGTCAAGAACCTGAAGACCCACCAGCATATAGGCACACGAAGCAACTGCTACCAGGGGAAAGGTGCGCAGGCCCGCTGTTCGCGAATTTTTTTCGCGGTCCCAACCGATTGGCAAAGCGAGGATGTAGGCGATCAGAAGATCGCGTACGTGCAGTACGACTACGCCCCAGTCAAGTTCAGGTATGAGGTTCATGTGACCTATAGTTGAGCGATCAAAACAACTGTGTCGATACGTTACCACACCGATCAATATCGTGTGCTACCGCACATCCATCACCACCGGTAAATGTAAAACTTCAGAAAGCCTCCTGCAACGGCATCCCGGTGCCGCAACGCGAGGCTACGAAAAAGTTGCAAATGACAATTCACCAAAGGAAAGAGGAAACAAAATGACAGACAAACTGAAGTCGGGAGCACGCCTTCCCGAAATCACGGTGCCGCAGCTGGGTGGCCCAGATTTGCGCCTCGGTTTGCCCGTGGACGATCACGACTGGCAGATGGTGGTGGTTTATCGCGGCAAGCATTGCCCGATCTGCAAGACCTACCTCGCGGAACTCGAACGCGTCGCGCCCGATTTTGCCAAGGCGGGGATCGGCATCGTCGCCATATCCAGTGATCCGGAAGATCGAGCCCGCAGCTTCACCGACGAGATCGGCGTGTCGTACCCGGTGGGTTATGACCTGACCGTGGATCAGATGCGGGCACTCGGCCTGTATGTCTCGGAACCCCGCTCCGAAAAGGAGACCGACCGTCCCTTTGCCGAGCCGGGCGTGTTCGTAATCAACGCCGAAGGGCTGCTTCAGGTTGTGGATATCTCGAACGCTCCGTTTGCCCGACCGGATCTCGCTGGCCTCGCAAAAGGCCTGAAATACATCCGCGACAACGACTATCCCATCCGCGGGCGGCTGGCGGCCTGACATCGCCAATGAAGACGCCAATGAAGACACCCAT
>JBGTHE010000244.1:0-9127 GCA_041746335.1 Lysobacterales bacterium
TATACCGGCTGGTTTACGTATTCCGGCAGTGCACGCGGTAGACATATATCCCCTGTTTTTGCGGCAATTGGGTTTGCCAGTCACGCAAACACTGGATAGTGATCTGGAATTTTGGCCAGCGCTGCTGGATTGTGCCGATTCGAATGCCCACTGACTGCGCGATTTCCTCTCGCATTTGATTTCCAACCTGTTTCACTGGAGCGCGTTGAAGCTCGCCCCAGCGTGAGCCTGGCTCCTCCTGTCCTGCACCACGGCCTACCCAACTTTTGTCACTGTGGGACCGGATACCCTGCTGGCATACTTCGCCCACATTTTGAGGGCTCGTTAAATCCGGGCTTTCTGATCCCACATTCTCACTGCAGGAGTGTTCTGTGAAACCATCTTTCCGCTTGAACCCAACCTGGCGAGTGCTGGTCATCGCCGCACTGTTCAGCCTATTGACGAGTTGCGAACAGCCCGCGTCCCCGAGCATCGAAAATACTCCAGCAACCGACGTTGCAAGCAGCCCAGCGGGTACACCGCATCCCAGTCCCCTGGTATCCGGTGTCCAGCTCGATGCGCTGGACCTTGCTACCCGACCGCAGGATGATTTTTACCAATTTGCTAACGGGGGTTGGCTGGATCGCACTGAAATTCCCGGGATCTACTCTGGTTACACGGTCTATCACCAGGTTTATGAGGACGCTGAGCAGGCTTTGAAGACTATTATCGAAAGCGCCTCGGCCAATCCGGGCGAACCGGGCTCCGAAGCGCAGCAGGTTGGTGATGCCTACAACAGCTTCATGAATGAAGAAGCGATCAATGAGCTGGGAATCGAGGCGATTCGACCCGAGCTCGATCTGGTGGCTTCCATCGCCAACCGAGAGGATCTGGCTCGCGTTATGGCACAGCTGGCGCGCAAGCGTATTGCCACTCCCACCGGGCTGGCCATCTATCCCGACTTGAAAGATTCCAGCCGTTACGCCGCGTATCTGGGGCAAAGCGGGATCACCATGCCGGATCGGGACTATTACCTGCAAACAGACAACGAAAACTTCAAGAAAGCGCGTGAGGCTCTACCGGGCTATATCGCCAGCATGTTGCAGAGAGCAGGCGGCGATCCAGCCAAAGCCGAAGCGGTATATGCCATCGAAACTGCAATCGCCGAAGCGCAATGGGACAAGGTGGCACTGCGTGACCCGGAAAAAGCTTACAACCCTTATGCGGTGACAGACCTTCCCAAGCTCGGCACCAACCGGAACTGGCCACAAACCCTGAAAGAGCTGGGCCTGCAGAATGTTGAACAGCTGATTATTGAACAACCCAGTTATTTCGAAGCCCTGGACAACCTGTTGGCCAGCCTGCCACTGGAAGACTGGAAGGCCTATCTCACCTTCCGCGTGATGGATGGTCGTGGCTACGATCTGGACGATGAAACGGCCGCCATCCGTTTCGATTACCGCTCACGAACTCTCCAAGGCCAGCAGGAAGAACGCCCTCGCTGGAAACGCGGCATCGGCGTGGTTAATGATTTCGTTGGTGAAGCCGTGGGTAAGTTGTATGTGGCAGAGTACTTCCCACCGGAAGCCAAAGCGAAGATGGAAGAATTGGTGCAAAACGTGATAGCCACTCTGGACGAAAGCCTCAGCGATCTGGACTGGATGAGTGAAGAAACCCGCGTTCGCGCCAAGGAGAAGCTGGGCAAGTTTGGGGCCAAGATTGGCTATCCCGATGTTTGGAAAGACTACTCTCAACTGGAAATTATCAATGGTGATCACATCGGCAATCTGCGCAGGACGATTGAATGGGATCACCTCGAAGAGGTGGGCAAATTGAGTCGCCCGGTGGATAAAACTGAGTGGTTCATGACGCCTCAGACGGTCAATGCCTATTACGACCCTACCAAAAACGAGATTGCCTTCCCGGCAGCCCGTTTACAACCACCATTTTTCCAGCTTAATGCAGACGATGCCATCAATTACGGCGCCGTTGGCGGTGTAATCGGGCATGAAATCAGTCATGGGTTCGATGATCAGGGCAGTAAATTCGATGGTGACGGTAATCTGGTTACCTGGTGGACGGAAACAGATCGTGTAGCTTTCGAGTCGCTAACGTCTGTGATCGTGGAGCAATATAATACTTTTGAGCCGGTGCCCGGGATGCGCATCAACGGCGAGCTGACTCTGGGGGAAAATATCGGCGATCTTTCGGGCGTGGCGATGGCCTACCGAGCGTACATTAACAGCCTGAACGGAGAGGAAGCCGCCATAATCGACGGTTTTACCGGCCAACAGCGATTTTTTATTGGCTATGCCATGTCACGACGCGGCAAATATCAGGAAGCTGCTGCCATCAGTCAGCTCAGCTCCGACCCACACTCACCCCTGAAATATCGGGTCAACGGGATTTACCGGAATATCGACGCTTTTCATGAGGCGTTCGGCACCACAGAAGGGGACGGTATGTGGTTGGCTCCCCAAGATCGTGTCCGTATCTGGTAAAGCGCAGGATATAGACAGATCGCCCGTGCGCTGCAAGCTCAGCCTTTCGGACACAACATGTACTACGGTGCACAAGTGCGGTGCTGTAGATTATGATTCCGGTTGGACTTTGCCGCGCAACACCACACGAGGTTTCCGTTATTCCACGTCAACCCAGGACCTACCCCGTCAAGCTTGAAGGGGTCACGCTGCAGGTAAACGAATGGCCGGGCGACAGCGATCCGGTATTGCTGCTGCATGCCACCGGATTTCATAGCCGCTGCTGGGACACGATCGCCCGGGAACTGCCGGGCGTGCATATTTTCGCTGTGGATGCCCGCTTCCACGGCGGCAGCGATAGCCATGGCCAGCCAAAATGGCTGCTAATGGCCGAGGACATTGGGCAGCTCGTCGATCAACTCAAGCTGCAACGCGTGGTCGCGGTCGGCCATTCCATGGGCGGTTATATAGCCGCCATGGCCGCAGCCCGGAATCCGTCAAGATTCAGGCAGCTGGTGCTGATCGATCCGGTAATCTTTTCTCCGCAAACATATACCGAGCATTTTGACTCAGCAGCTTGGGTTGATCCGGCGGATAGTCCTGCCAGTCGCCGCATGAACCAATGGCGCGATGCCAACGAGATGTATCAACGCTTCAAAGACCGCGCCCCTTTCGACATATGGCAAGATCAGGTGTTGCGCGATTATTGCGAATATGCGCTGCGCGAGGCTTTGAATGAATCAGGCTTTCAGCTGGCCTGTGATCCCTTGCATGAAGCGGCCATGTACCTCAACCACCATGACAACCGGCAGATTCACAGCCTGTTACCCCAGCTGACGATGCCGGTGACCGTCATGCGGGCCCGCGAGGACCCGGAAAACCTGTTCAACCTCTCAGCGTCCCCCACCTGGCCGGGGCTGGCTGATGCGCTGCCGCTCGGTCGTGATATGTATTTGCCCCACCTGTCGCACTTCATTCCCATGGAAGACCCGGATCTGGTGACCACGGTGATACGGCAGGCGTTGGAGGAAACAGCTTTCAGCGTATGATTTGGCCATGCCACCACCCGTGAATTTTCTCAGCATGAATTTCCCAACGTGAGTATTTCAGCGCAGATTTCCCCAGAAATCATGACTGCCATCGAGCGGGCGGAATCGGAAATCAAGCGCCATCCGGCGGGTTCGACCGAGTCAGAGCGGGCTCTGGCCGATTTAAAACGTCTGGCTGCGGGTCCTGGCGGCCCGGCTGCTCAATGGTTGCTGGGTAGTTATTACCTGGCCAGGTTGTGGCTACCTGAAGGTCGGCAACAGGCTTTTCATTGGCTCGAATTGGCCGCTCAGTCTGGCGTACCACCGGCTATCGACCGCCTGGCTAACCTTTATCTGCGTGATCTGGGCCAAACCCGACAGCCACAAAAATCTGCTGACTGGCTGCTGCGTCTGGCGGATGCAGGTTTTCAGGGCGCTGCCTGGGATTTTGCCTATTTGCTGGATTACGGTGGGGTGGAGAAGCCAGCAGTCAGCGCGGCAACAGCATTTGCCCGAGCCTGCGCTTTGGCGTATCCACCCGCGTATTACTCCCTGGGGCTGCGCTTTGCTTTGGGGGAGGGCGTCGCTGCTGATCATGCATTCGCCACCGCCCTGTTGCGTCGCGCTGCGGATGCAGGCTATCCCGATGCGGGCAATGCTGCATCGGAGCTGGGTTTGGCTGCTGAAGATCCCCAGGTATTGCGTTGGTATGCGGCGCTAAAACAGAACGTTGAAATTGCGCGGCCATTGCTGAACCAGCTGGCACAGAGCAACATGACGCTGCCACCGGGCGTACGACCGGAAATACCGCAGCTGGAGATGCAGTTTGCGAAGCTCGGACATCCGGACCTCTCGATCGGTGCTGATGGACGCCTTCTTGTCCGCCCTGGCGGCCAGATAGAACCCCGGAAATCATTCGTCTGGCAATGGTTATCGCAGGATCCGCGCGTTGCGGAGCAAAAAGCGTTCGCCAGCCGGGAAGAGTGTGCCCATTTGCGGTACGTCAGTGCGGCGTCGCTGGCTGAACCAAAGGAGTACACCGGCGATACCGTTAACGGAGCTTTCGAAACGCTGCATTTCAGAGGCCAGGCGCACAACATGGGTGCCATGTTTTCCGACACCGTTGTGCGTTTACTGGAGCATCGAATAGCTGCTGCTCTGGACTGGCACATGGATGCCATTGAGCCCTGCTCGGTGATCGCCTACCAGCCAGGCCAGGATTACAACTGGCATGCCGATTTTTTCAGCGATGAGCAGATGAATGCAAACCGCGAGATGGGCCACGATCCCGGTGGACAGCGCGTGATCACTTTTCTTTTGTGCATCCACGCCCCTTCATCAGGCGGTGGAACCGTCTATCGACACAACGGGTTGACGGTCCGGCATGAACTGGGGAAAGCGGCCATTCACTACAACGTGACTGCGGATGGTAAACCCGATCCGCACTCCCTGCATTGCGGGCTGCCGGTCGGCGATGGTGAGAAATGGCTACTGAGGACTACTTTACGCGAGCATTCGCGTTATGCCTGAATCTTCAACTTTGACGGACTGCTTTCTTCTGTCACATCGGTGAACTGCAGGGCCGCCAGACGCCTGTAGAGCGGGTCATTGCGAATCAATTCTTCGTGATTACCCACCGCCTGCACCCGGCCATAATCCAGCACTACGATACGATCCACTTTTTTAACGGTCGCCAATCGGTGGGCGATGACCAGGGTGGTGCGGTTGTGCATCAGTTCTTCGAGCGCCTGCTGCACCAGCAGTTCGCTTTCGGCATCCAGCGCACTGGTAGCTTCATCCAATAACAGGATGGGCGGATTCTTCAAAATGGCTCGGGCGATCGCAATGCGTTGCCGCTGCCCACCGGAAAGGCGAGTACCGCGTTCCCCCAGAAAAGTGTCATAGCCTTCGGGCAATGCGCGGATAAAGCCATCTGCAGCGGCCAGTTTTGCGGCCTGATGTACATCCTCATCACTCGCACCGGGCCTCCCATAGCGAATGTTTTCCATCGCCGAGGTACCGAACAGCATGGTCTCCTGGGGCACCAGGCCAATCTGCTGGCGAAGATCCTGCGGGTCCAGCTGGGCAATGTCCTGGCCATCGATGCGAATACTGCCGGAGCTGGTGTTGTAAAAGCGCAGCAATAATTGGAACACGGTGGTTTTGCCCGCACCCGAAGGACCGACCAGAGCAATGGTTTCACCGGCTTTGATATCCAGCTCAAAATCATCCAGCGCCAGCGTTTCGGGCCGGGAGGGATAGCGGAACCCTACCTTGTCGAAACGAATATCACCCTGGCACCGTTGCGCCATGACCAACGGCTCTGCAGGCGCGGCGATGAGCGGTTCAGCTGCCAGCAATTCCGCCAGTCGTTCCATAGCGCCGGCGGCTCGCTGGATTTCGCCCCAGAGGCTGCTCAAGGCTGCTGCCGAAGATCCCACGTACATGGCATACATCAGGAATTGCCCCAATTCGCCACCGCTCATTTGGCCGGCCATCACCGAATGTGAACCCTTCCACAGCAAAAAAGTCAGTGCACAAAACATCAGAGCAAAAGCCAGGCCGGTGAGCAGAGCGTTCATGCGCAAACGACGCAGTGCTGTGATGAAACTCAGCACAACCGCGTCGGCATAGCGCAGTGACTGCATCTGCTCCAGCGTGAACGCCTGCACGGTTTGTATGGAATACAGGGTTTCGCCAGCGAGGCCACTGGTGTCTGCCACACGGTCCTGTGACTGCCGTGACAGCTTGCGTATTTTCCGACCGACAATAATCACCGGCAGAACCACCATGGGGATACCGATCAGGGTATAGCCGGCCAGCTGTGGACTGGTCCAGACCATCATGACCAATCCACCCAATAAGCTGAGCGAAGAGCGCAAGGCGATCGACAGGCCTACCCCCGAAATGCTTTGCACCAGGGTGGTATCGGTGGTCAAGCGTGACAGTACTTCACCGGTACGGGTGACTTCGAAAAAGGTGGGGTCCATGCGGATGACCCGGTCGAATACGGCCTTGCGAAGATCCGCCACCACCTTTTCACCCAGCCAGCTGACCAGGTAGTAACGCAGTGCTGCAAAAATACTGAACACCAAAGCAGCTGCCAGGAACCAGCCGAAATACCGATTGATGGTGGACAGATCCTGCGCGATGAAGCCGTTGTCGATGAGATAGCGCAAAGCTACTGGCAAGGCCAACATGGCTGCGGCGGCAATCACCAGGGCGGCCATGGCGGCAGTCAGCATGAGGCCGTACGGGCGAATGAAAGGCCACAGGCTGCGCAGTGGTCGTAGCGATTTGCCTTTAGGCCGCTCGCTGCTACTGGGTTCAGTCATGGTGCGGGGATCGAAAAGTCGTTACTAGCTTCATTCAGCCCTATATGGGGTTGCCTCTGTTCGTAAGGAAGGGACGCGCAAAACTTTGGCTGGCGCGTTCCTACAACAAAAACCAATGGACCTCACGTCCGTGCTGGGCAAGTGAATAAACCCGTTCTACTCAGTTTTTCAGACCTGCTTTGAAACGTTTGTAACTGTTCTTGAGCTCTGCACCCAGTGCTTCGAGCGAACCACCCAGGGCATGGGCACTTTCATCAAGCCGGGTCCGCTCCGAAAACTTTTCCCACTTGCCTTCCAGTTCTTCCCATTCGGTTTTCATTTCCATGGAAGCCAGATGCATTTTCAACTGCAGCTCATCGCGCAGCTTTTTCAAATCGCGTTTCAGATCGTGAATGTCGGTCATAACTAGGCTCCTGTCTGGCCTGTTGAGATCATAGTCTAGACTGTCAAAGGCTGAATGACACGAAGCAAAATCTTTCATTCTGAAGTGAGGGGATTCGGCTGGAGGGTCAGCTGCCAGCCAGTTTTCCCAACCAATTTTCTATGTGCGTACGCAGCATGGTCAAGGGAATACTGCCGTTCTCAAGCACACGATCGTGAAATTCCCGGATATCGAAGCGATCTCCCAGCTTTTCATTCGCCAGCCTGCGCAAAGCGATAATTTCGAGCCCACCAGAGTCGTAAGAAGTCAGCTGACCAGGCAAAACCGCAATCCTGTCGACCATATCGTCCAGTTCCGATTCGGTGAATCGACCGGATTGGTCCATGAACGCTTTGGCCTGCTCGTGCGTCCAGCCCAGCAAGTGGATACCGGGATCCACTACCATCCCGCGGGCAGGCCATGCGAGGCGGCTGATGGGCCCGGTTGGCGTTGTGTACAAGCCCATTTCCACTGCCAAGCCTTCGGAATAACGCCCCCAGCCTTCGCCCATGCCGGAGTACCAGCTGATCTTGCCGACTGGATGCAGGCCTTCAATTTCCTGCGCCACCGCAACCTGCATATGATGGCCCGGCCAGATCTCATGGAAAGCAGTGGATTCGGCGTTGCCTCTGCTTTGCTTCTCCGGCTCGAACAACGGAATGCGGTACACGCCTGGCCGGGTCTCGTTACCCGCTTCGTAACGCGCGGAAACTCCGGTTCCTTCCTGGTATTCCGGGAAAGGCACTACGTCAGCTTTTACAGTAGGCACGTAGCCAAACCATTGCGGCATCGCCAATTCAGCGCGGCTCACGGCGTCTTTGGAAAATTGCAGCAGCTCTGCACTGGTGGTGAACTTGTCCTTTGGGTCGTCCTTGATGTGCTGGATTATCGCTGCGAAATCGTCCAGGCCATAGGCTTCAGCTCCGAGCTGCTTCACTTTCGCCTGGTTGGCTGTCACGGTATTCATGCCCAGCTCAAACACCTGCTCGCCCGTGCGGTCCAGGGTGGTATAGGAGCGCAATGCAGCGTCATAGCAGGCGCGACCGTTGGGGTTGGCTGTGACGGAAAGAGCTTCACGCGCCTGAGGGAGGTAGGTATCGGCCAGGAAGTCGCGATATCGCTTGATGGCGGGATTGAGGCCACTGGCCACCAGCTCCACAAATGCTGCGGAAAACCCCTCGTCTTCATCGCGTTTCGCGGGTGAAGCAAAAGGAGAGTCCGCTGCTTGCAGGGCCAATAAGCCATCCAGCTGCGCAATCACGCGTTTGACTGCAGACTGCGGTGATGAGTATCCCGCCGCCAGGCCAGCGCTCAGATTCTCACGCTCCTGATCAATAAAGGCCGGCATACGGCTCCAGCGAGCAAGCGCCTGGTCGCGGAGCTCCCGCGTACCGACGGGCTGCAGGTCCGCCAACTGGGCGTAGTCCAGTTGCCAGCCACCCATTTGGTTGACCGCCCAGGCGGGATAAGCGCACACCCTCAATTCGCGGGCGGATTGCAGTGACTGTCGCAGGATCCCGTGCGTGATCCAGTCCACACTACCTTCAAGAGTGCTTGCATCGATAGGCTGCAATTGCTGCCAAAGCGCATCCTCCTCTTGCTGAATGGCTGCCTGACCTGCAGGGGAGTTGTCGCTCAATCCATCGTGACGCTCGAGTTCCACACCCGAGAAATAGGCGATCTCCGGCTGGGTGCGCAAGCGAAAAGCATAATAACGGTCGGCCAGCTCACGAATCGTTTGTGCAGCCTCCGCGGAGCCATCGGCCTTTGCGGGAACTGCAAGACTGCAACAAACAGTGAGGACCAGAACCGCAAAAGTAATTTGCTTCACATCAATGACTCCTGTCGGGCTGTTCGCAACATTCAATAGATCGGTAGCTCTTT
>JBGTHE010000245.1:0-5404 GCA_041746335.1 Lysobacterales bacterium
AGAATGCGCACGCGGTCACCCTCAACCGCTTCAATAGTGGGGCCTGGTGTAGTGCCGTTATAACCCCAGCATTTTGCACGGCTGCCGGGCGCGAACTCATGCTCGACCTCTTCAGCTACCAGATGGAATTCCTTGACTCCATTTTTAAGCGTGTAAGGCAGGGTCCAGCCATTGAGTGTGCGAGTGGGCGAATAGCCTAACCCCTGCTGCGCAGCAGGTGCACGGGGCGCACTGCTCTGATCGATCTGCCCGCTGACCGGGCCGGCTGCCACCAGCACGGCTCCAGCGCCGGTGTAACCTAGAAATTCACGCCGCGATGTCATAGTTGATCTCCCTGGTGGTGCTCATGGGGGTTCGGACTGGGCTTTTCCCCGGTCTTTTCATTGATCTTCTCATTGGGCTTTTCCTTGTTCATTTCATCTTGCGTTTCATGGTGATGCTGATGTGGCTCGTTGGTTCCGTCTTTGCCGGAGTCTGCAGGCGATGGGGTTTGCGATCCGCCATGCGCAGAGTGATCCATGCTGGCTGGAGCCGTCTGCACCAAATCTTTTGTGTTGATGAATGTTTGGTGGTTGTTATGATCACCTGGTAAGGCATTGCCTACCGACAACCTCAGGTTGGTGCGCGCCAGCCAATAATCACGTATTGCATGCAGATACGCCTGGTAGGCCTGGTATTCGGCTTGTTTGATTTCGATCAATTCAAACACGCCCATCAGCATGAAATTCACTTCTTCCTGTGCGCGGGCTGATGACTCGATACGCTGCGGAATCATCACGTCACGGTATTCCTCAATACGCGTACGCTGGTTGATCAGTTCGGCATAGGCCAGCCGCACGCCGTTGTCGACTTCAATTTCCAGGCCTTGCATTTCAGCAATGGCTTTTTTCAGACTGGCCTCAGCGCGCAATCGTTGATCGCGATTCTGGGTAAAAATCGGAATCTCCCAGGACATGCCGGGGCCAGTCAGGCGTGACCCATCGCTTTCCTTTTCGCGCTCAACGCCGAGTTCAAAATCGCCCAACCAGCGAGTCCAATCAGTGATTCCCAGAAGATCAGCCTGCAGCTCGACACGCACGCGCGCGGCGGCCAAATCCAGCCTGGAATTTTGAGCCAGTACGATCAAGGCTTCGAGCTCGTCCTCGCTCGCAGGTGGGAGTGGTAACTGATCTTGCAGCCTCCAGTCTGCAGCACTGGAAAGGCCCAGCAGGTTGGCCATAGTGTTGCGCGCAGTAATGACTTTGGCCTCGGCATCCAATGCTTCAAGACGAGCCTCTGAAGCTGCAGCACGATGCAGCGCCATATCACGTGCATTGATGTTGCCGGCCGAGAAAAAGCGTTCGGCCATTTGCGCAGAAGCATTGGCTGCCAGTGTGATCTGCTGGCGCATGGCAGCGACTTGTTGCGCGCCAGCATAGTCATACCAGGCATGTTCCGTTTCTGCGGCCATCTGCAAAACCCCAGCGCCGACCGATAAGCGCAGAGCGGCAAAAGCGGTTTCGGACAAGCGCGTGCGGGCGGGAAGTGTCAACAAATCGGAAAAGGACAGGGCCAGCCCCAGGGTAATCTGGTCAGCCGCTCCCGCCACGCTCGAATTGAGCACTGATGCTGAAAACACCGGATTTCTAATCCGCCCGGCCTCATACACATCCGCAGCTGCAAAGCCAAGCTCAGCATAGCTTGCCTGTAAGCCAGGATTGTTCAGCAAGGCAATACGCACAGCGCTGTCAGGCGTCAGCGGATCCGCAGTGAGCTGGCCCAGCAGCTCAAGTCGTCCCTGCTCGGAATCGGAGCCGACTGATTCGCGACCTCGTTCGGCCAGCAGGCTGTCTACCTCGCTGCGTCCCAGATCCGTCGGAATGGTGGTACAGGCAGACAACAAGGCCGAAGTCGTCAGGGCCAGGAGCAAAACGGGTTTGACATTAATTGTGTTCATGGTGATAACAGCACAGATCATGAGTAAACAACGGGCGCAGCAAACCTGCGCAGCGATAGCGGCTTTACTGGAGCATGCCTTGCAGCAGTGCCTCAGTTCTGCCGGGAATCAGATCTGTGCGATGGGAGGTCGGTACAGCGAAGGGTAATCAGGCGCGCCTGGCAGTTGAGAATTGCGGGACAGTGCAAAGTTCAGCATTGAGGAAAGAGCATTGGTTTCTAACGCGCGAGCCTGTAAGGCCGTTGTGCCTGCCAGGTTGCACGCCTCCAGGCAATCACCGCAGCAATCACATTCCACGGGATCATGCGAATTATCAGGCAGCCCGGTTGGCGGAGTATCAAAAGTCCCCATTGAGCCTGATTCATGGTGTGCATGCCCGGAATCGGGGCTTGCATGCTCCATTGGGATATTGGCTTGAGTGTCAGGTTGCTGGTTACAACTTTCAGGCACAGTTGCCCAGAGCGACAGGGGTACCGTCACCATTAGCAGGCATAATACAATTTTGCGCCAGCGCTTCACCGCTACGATGTTAGTGGTTTACTCCCTCAGGAACAAGCGCCTGCACTGGATTGAACGGTCAGCTCGCGGGTTCACGAAGAGTGAAGACAGCACAAAAACAGCACGGGAGACAGTGATTTGACTTCATCCATTACAGACTTTGGCCAGCTCAGTGCCATTCAGGTGCGCGTATTGGGTTGTTTGATGGAAAAAGCGGAAACAACACCTGAACAATATCCGTTGACGGTAAATTCACTTCGCCTTGCCTGCAACCAGAAAACAGCCCGCTTTCCAATAGCCAACTACAGTGAAGGTGAAGTCGGCCATACTGTTCGGGAATTGCAATCGCTGGGTTTTGTGAAGGAAGCCTGGGGAGCGCGCGTCGCTAAGTACGAGCATCTGGCCGGCAAGGTGCTGGGATTGCAAAGCAAAGGCCTGGCGGTCATGTGCGTGCTCATGCTCCGCGGGCCAAAGACCCTGGCCGAAATCAAAACCAACACGTCCCGTTTACACGAATTTGGTGATCTGGATGATGTGGCGCACATGCTGGGGCGGCTGGCGGAACATGAACCTCCTCTGGCCAAGGTATTACCCAGATTTTCCGGGCAGAAAGAAGTGCGTTATGTGCACCTTTTGAGTGGTGAACCGGATTTGAGCAAGCTGGAATTTCGCCCAACCGCGGCAGCGGCGTCGTCCAGTGATCTGGAAGCCAGGGTAGAGGCTCTGGAACAGGCCGTGCAGGAGTTGCGCGAACTGCTTCACAGTCAGAATACAGAATCCGAAAGTTAGCCAGTCTGAACGAGGAAAACTTCTACTAACCTCCCAATCAAGGGGCTTCGCCCTGCTGCTCTGCTTCTTCACACAATTGCTTTATATCTTCACGGAGGATTTCCGCCATGCGCGAAGCGCTGCGACTCGGGAAATCCGGGTCAGCAAAAATTAAATAGGTTTGGGCAAAGCGCTCCCCGCCTTCGCGCATATCCAGCGGCCTCAGGGTGCCGGCTTTCAGTTCATTCTGGATGGCATGTTCCGGAAACCAGGCGAACCCCATGCCGCGGCAGCCGGCAGCGATTTGAGTTGCTTTATGTGAAACGGTCCAGCGCTGGTCAGCACCAAACCAGCCGCCACTGTCGCGGGTGTGTTTGACGGCATCGTCGCGTATCACCAGGTGGCGATAGTCGCGAAGATCGTCCAATGTCACCTGCCGTCCCAACTGGTGCAGAGCGTGTTCCCGATGGGCTGCGGCAACAAAGCGCAAGCGAATCAGCGGATCGCCGCTGAAACCTTGGGGGATGGCGCTGGTAATCGCCAGGTCAACCGCACGTTCGTATAGCTTTTCATCAGTACCACCCAGAACTGTTTCATACAGTTGCACGCGTGTTCCGGGTCGCTCCTCACTGAAACGGTTGATGGAATACAGCAAGGCCCAGGTGGGGAAGACAATGTCTACAGCCAGACGCAGCTCCGGGTCCCAGTCCGAACCCAGCTCCGCTGCGCCGCGTTCCAGCGCGTCCGCCTTCTCCAGCAAATTTTTGGCCCGCCGGTACAAAGCTTCTCCAGCGGGAGTGAGCAACGAGCGGCGACCCTGCTTTTCAAATAACTTCAAATCAAGCATTTGCTCGATTTTCTGCACGGCATAGCTAACAGAAGACTGGGTCTTATGGACCACCTCTGCGGCCTGGGCATAGCCGCCGCCTTCTACCACGGCAATCAGGGCGCGCCATTGTTCCAGTGAAATTCGAGGATTCAACATATCGGTTTATTCGATCCTACTGTTCGAATTTATCCGTTTTTAATCAAATTAATTGATCTGTAGTATCACCTCATAGCCTCAATCAAGGCAAGGAGTAACACCGAAGGTTTGGCCATGGGTGATGAAGCGCGGCAGGCGTCTTTGGATTTGGCCAATCAGACCATACATCGTTTGGCAGCGTCGACTGCCGGGAAGAAGGAGAAAAGTAATGAGCATTCAAACATCAACAACGCCGGCTTCAATGCCGCTGGGCCCAAGAACATTGGCTCGCATCATTCCGGCGATGCAAACGTCGGATGGCGCCGGAGTCAAGCTGCGGCGGAGCATAGGCTCCAGCCAGAATATTCGGCTGGATCCTTTCCTGATGCTGGATGAATTCGGCACCGACAACCCCGATGATTACATCGCGGGCTTTCCACCACATCCGCATCGAGGATTCGAAACCGTGACGTACATGATCGATGGCCACATGCGGCATGAAGATCATCTGGGCAACGTGGGCGAACTGAAAAGCGGTGGCGTGCAGTGGATGACAGCCGGGCGTGGCGTGATCCATTCGGAGATGCCGCAGCAGGAAAGCGGGCGTATGCGCGGCTTCCAGCTGTGGATCAACCTGCCAGCCCGGGAGAAAATGAAGCCGGCGTCGTATCGTGATATTCCCGCAGCGGAATTACCCGTCGCGCCGTTGGACAATGGCGGTGAGGTGAAGCTGATCGCTGGCCGCTCAGTGATTGGGGGCAAGGAATATTCCGGGCCCATCAACAGCGAGCCTGGCAATATGGCGACCGACCCGTTGTTTGTCGATCTGACGTTGCGCGCCGGCGCGTCGCATCGCCTGAGTGTTCCTGCGGGCCACAATGCCTTCGTTTATGCTTACGAAGGCTCACCAACGGTTGCTGGAGCGCCCCTGCAGCACCAGGCGGCTGGTATCCTCAGTGATGGTGATTACATTGACATCAGCGCCGGTGCCGACGGATTGCGATTGATACTGATCGCGGGCAAACCATTGAACGAGCCGGTAGTGCAGTATGGTCCATTCGTGATGAACAGCCGGGAAGAAATTGAGCAGGCGCTGGCAGATTATAGGACGGGCAAGCTGGCTGTCTGACCCTCCACTGCAGAGAGCATGATGAATAAAAACCCACCTGAGTTGGAAGCACACCACTCACACGGTCCATCGATCAGGGCTGGTCATCACTCGCCCACTGAGGGTCGGT
>JBGTHE010000246.1:0-2872 GCA_041746335.1 Lysobacterales bacterium
ATGCAAAACCTTTGTGTATCCGCTTGATTATGTTACACGAAGTTACTTAGTTGTTATTCAGGATTTTCGATCGGCGTGTTGCGGAAACAATTTACTGTCTTGCGGACAGATAGCACTCCCCGCTTTTCGACTGTTACGTGGAAACATCCAATTATTCGTCCTTCGTGGGGAACAGTAAGCAATTGGAAGTGTTGATAATATACTCTGGGGGCACGTTTTGCGTAATTATGAACGTCTGGATATTCTGAATGGCTAAGCCTACCGACCACCTTGATGAAGACCAAAAGCTGCAGCTATGCTTGGAGCGAGACCGCTTGCTGTCCGATCAGGAGTTCGAACGCTCGCCAATAATGAACAAACTCCTGAGGTTCCTCGTTGACCATCGGTTATCAGCTGATCCCGTTCCTCTTAAAGCATATACAATCGCTGTAGATGCTCTGGACCGAGACGAAAGTTTCGATACTGAAGCGGACAGCTATCCTCGCGTTCAGATCAGTCGGCTCCGAAGGATCCTGGATAATTTCTACCAGCGTGAAGGCGGAGAAAACCGGTTATCGATCCCGCTTAATAACTATGAAATCTCTGTAATACCCAACAAGACCGTGGCGGCTAACGGACACCGATCGGATACCGGCGATTTGATTGGTATCGAAGCGCCAGTGGATGAATCAGAGCCTGAACATTTTTCTGCGGCACAACAGAGTGCACAATTCAACAAACAAGGCTGGTCGCGGATGAACGCCGGAATGGCGATAGCCGTCGTTGCAATTTTGCTTGCCTTGGTAGCGGGTTATTTCTGGTTCCTTCAGCCAGCCCATAAAGAGATCGCCTATCCTGCCGTGATTGTTGCGGACACAGGCGGCATCGTGAATGAAAAAACCAGAAGGGAAGCTGAGACCCGCAAGGCCTACTTGATAAGTTCACTGGTAAAATTTGAGCAACTGCGGGTTTGGAGCCGAGAAAGCACCAAAAGCCAGACCAAGTTATACACACTGGAATCGAGTATCCTGGATGACACGGGTGAAAAGATTCAATTTCAGCTTACCGACAATGATACGGAAGAACTGATTTGGTCGGAGCAAGTTACAATCGATGGCAAAGAGCAACTGGAGGATAAACTGTCCAGCGTTGTCATTGATATTGCTGGACCATACGGTGCCATCGAGCAAGCTGAACTATCAAAATATCGTGACGACTATTCTCCCGGATATCCCTGCATTTTGCAATTCCATCAATTTATTCGCTATCGCGATGCGGCTGTCGCCAATTCGGTGCGCGAATGCGTGGTAAAATCTGTCAGGCAATATCCAGATGACCACTATTTGCTGAGCATGCTGGCGGCGGCCAAAGCCATTTCTCAGCGCTTTGGTTCGGACAGTGAAATAGGTCCGCCCGCCATGGAAATTGCCCGCCGTGCGGTACAACTCGATAGAACCAGTGCATTGGCGAATTTTGCGGTGGCACAAGTGGCGTTTTTCGAGGGTGATTGTGACACGGGAGTTGCATGGGGTAAGCGAGCCGTGGAACTCAATCCTCTGAATTCGAGAATCGCAGGATATCTGGGATTGGGCATGCTTGGCTGTAATATACCCGGAGGTGAGGTATATGCAGCCCGCGCATTGGAAATGGACTCAAGTACGGATTTGGTGGTCGCCGCGGTGGTCGCATTTCACAAACTAAGAAAAGGCGATGCTCTTGGTTCCCAGCAGATGTCAAAAGAATATATGGCTGGAGCATTGCACCCGGAGCCCGGTTTGGAAATAACCTATATCCTTTCTTCCGCTATTTTGGGGGACAAATCGGAAGCGAGAGCCATGTGGAAAAAGCACGCGGCCCGTTATGGATTTTCTGAGGACACCCCGGTAAAAAAGGTGATTGGCTCTTGGATTGCCAACCCAAGATTGATCGATCAGATTGCTTTAGCCTTTGACAAGGTTGAGCTAAACTAAAGCGACAGTGAGAATTGCGTGGCGTTGTCACATTAACTTGGCCGGCGGATTGGGGTCTTCGATAAGCATTGCTTGCGAAGACAGTACCATTGGTTCGCCGAAAACGGGAAACCGGAAACTCATGGGAAAGTGGTGCCCGAGGGCGGATTCGAACCACCGACACAGCGATTTTCAGTCGCTTGCTCTACCAACTGAGCTACTCGGGCATCTGGGCCAGCGTGATGCGCGGGCCCGGTTAGGAAGCGACGCTATAGGCGGGAGGATTGCCGCTTGTCCAGCCTAAAAATGGCGGTTTTATAACGCCTGTTCAGTCCTCGCCATCGCGGCCGGAATCGCCTGCGAAATGGTCGGCAAGCTGATCTGGCGAAACCGCTGGTCCGGGTATTTTATAGCCATCGCCGAGCCATTGCAGCAAATCGCGATCTTTGCACCCGGCGCTGCAAAAAGGTGCCCATTGTTCGGAAGCCATATTGCGGCAAACCGGGCATTTCGGGGTTTTCGTACCGGCCACCTGCTATCCCTATCCTAAAAGTTGCGGGAACAAGCCAGACAACAGGATCGCTGATATGACCAGCGGGCAAACCCAGCGGACAAGGAAAAGCCACGTGCGATGTAAACCGCCGTCCAGTCCGTTTTCGCTGTCGATCAGTCGACGATCCGCTATCCAGCCTACAAAAATCGAGACGAGCAACGCAGATAAGGGCAGAAGTATTTTTGCAGTAAACTCGTCGATGATACCGAAAACCGGCTGCCCTGAAAAGATCATGAAATCAAACGGCTGGAAATCTGCCTGGCTGTTGAATGAAAAGCTCGCCCATGCACCGATCAGGAAAGCAAGCCCGCCGAGTATGATTGTAACCAGCCAGCGCGGCTTCTTGAACCGTCCTATCGCCCAACTGACGGAAGCCTCCAGCAGCGCAACC
>JBGTHE010000247.1:0-2507 GCA_041746335.1 Lysobacterales bacterium
ACCACTTTACTGGCACAGGTGGATTCATCCGTCGGCGGCAAAACAGGCGTCAACCACAGCAAGGGCAAAAACCTTGTGGGTGCATTTCACCAGCCGGCAATGGTGCTGATCGATACTCAAACCCTGGGCACCCTGCCCGAGCGTGAATTCCGTGCAGGCCTGGCCGAGGTGGTGAAATACGGCGCCATCATGGACAGCGAGTTTCTGGCCTGGCTGGAAAATTCGGTTGAGGCTATCAATTCCCGTCAACCATTCGCATTGGCCTATCTGATCCGCCGCTCAATTGAGAGCAAAGCCAGGGTGGTGGCTGCGGATGAAACAGAAGCCGGCATCCGCGCCATTCTGAACTTTGGACACAGTTTCGGCCACGCACTGGAGGCCCTCACACATTATTCTCAATACCTGCACGGTGAGGCTGTAGCCATTGGCATGGTCATTGCCGCGACCTTGAGCGAACAACGCGGTTTGTGCGGCGCTGGAACCGCCGCCCGACTGAGCTGCTTACTGCAGGCTTTCGGGTTACCCAATGCGCTGCCTGAACGAGTTTCCAACAAGGCCATAATGGATGCCCTGCAACTGGATAAAAAAGCGGTAGCGGGTGGCTTACGCCTGATTTTGCTGGACGATACAGGGCGGGCTATCATAGATGGCGAAAGCAGCAGCCGGCAGATTGAAGGCGCGCTGCAAAGCTGCCGCGACCAAGCTCCGGCTCAACCCAAGCACGAGGCTGCCAAACATTAATCAACTCGCTTAACCGTAAATCCCAAGACCAACTGGATACAAAACTCCGAATAATGAGTACCTCAAACAAGCCAGAAAATGACCTGTTGATTCGCGCCTTATTGCGCCAGCCGGTGGAGCGTACCCCAGTCTGGATCATGCGACAGGCCGGTCGTTACCTGCCCGAGTATCGTGAACTCCGCGCCAGCGCAGGCAGCTTCATGAATTTGTGCCAGAACCCGGAACTGGCGTGCGAAATTACTCTGCAGCCGTTGCGTCGTTTCCCCCTGGACGCGGCCATCATATTTTCTGACATCCTGACCATTCCCGATGCCATGGGTCTGGGCCTGTACTTTGTTGAGAACGAAGGACCAAAATTTGAACGGCCCATCAGCAGCATTGCGGATATCAAACAACTACCCGTGCCCGATGTTGATAGTTCATTGCGCTACGTCATGGATGCTTTGTCGTTAACCCGTAAGGAATTGAACGGGAGCGTGCCTCTGATTGGTTTCAGCGGCAGTCCATGGACGCTCGCCACCTATATGCTGGAAGGTGGCTCCAGCAAGAATTTCAGTAAAGCCAAGCGCCTCCTGTATGAACAACCCCAGGCCGCACATCTGCTTCTGGCTAAACTGAGCGATACAATCGTCGAATACCTGAACGCGCAAATCTCCAGTGGCGCCCAGGCCGTGCAGATTTTTGATACCTGGGGCGGTGCACTATCTGCAGATTGTTTCCGCCGTTTTTCACTGCCCTATCTGGAAAGCATTGTTGGCCGTCTGCGTCGCCAGCAAGATGGCCAAAGGGTCCCGGTAATCCTCTTCTGCAAAGGCTGTAATACCCAACTGGAAGCTCTGGCCGATACTGGTTGTGACGCCCTCGGTGCGGACTGGACTATCACCCTGGAGGAAGCAAGAGCTCGGGTGGGCGATCGGGTCGCCCTGCAGGGTAATATGGATCCTACCGTCTTGTTGGCGGGCCCCGCTACGGTCCGCCGAGAAGTCGAGGCCTGTCTGGCAAGCTTTGGTCATGGCAATGGTCACGTGTTCAATCTGGGTCACGGCATTACGCCGGACGTGGACCCGGAAAATCTTGCCGTTCTGCTTGATGCCGTCAAAACGGCAAGCCCGCGGTATCACTCAAGCAGCACCTGAGCTCCGCGAGTGGCCATGCCCTGCAACGTCAGGTAACGCAACAAGGCCATTTGCAGTTCAGCCTGCAACAGGGGTTCGGACAGGGGGTGTACGAACCAATCAGACTGGTCATGATGGATCAGTCTGGCGACCAGGCAAATCGAGTGGGATTTCAATCCATCCACCTTGCCCAGTGTATCCGAAGGCAAACTCGAGGCCTTGCAGATCAGCAACTGATTTTTCGAAAAGGCATAAAGACCCGCTTCCTCCAGCGTGTCGATGTGTTCATTAAACAAGTCCAATCCCTTCAGCAAGGCAGAAACCACGCGTTCTACGGGTTTTTCCAATAACACCAGGCAATGCAATTTGCGAAGCACATCCAGGCGGAAGGGCTTGATCTGTTTTCCGCGACGCAGGACAGTTGCCGGAAGTTGTAGCTCAAACCGGGTCGCGCCGTTCGAAGATTCCGTTTGTTGAAATCGGCCGTGCAGCGCATCACAAACCTGCTCGACCACTTGCAAACCTTGTCCCCGGCTGAACATGCGGTAACAGCGGTCGGCGTATTCGAAGCCCCCTTCTGCGCCGCGGGTAAAATTACTGTCGGCGATCTGCATCGATGAAGCGGCTTTGCCGTCGACGGGTTGCCCATTG
>JBGTHE010000248.1:0-5903 GCA_041746335.1 Lysobacterales bacterium
CCGATTCACGGCCGGCAAATAATAACTGATCGCCCGGGTGCAGTTCCTGCGTTGCATCCGGCAGAAAAATCCTTGCGGCCCCGCGCTGCAGCAGCAGGCAAAAGCAATGCAGTGGTGGTGTATCGGCCTGGCGTGAATTAAAAGTAATATGTTCCAGCCTGACGTTCAGGCCCCTGGCTTTGGCAGAAAGCAGCCCCGCAGACAAACGTCCGCTCAACTGCTGCGTCCAGATGCTGGGTGAATAACCTTTCAATGTGGATTTCAAACGTGCAGCGACGTGGTGCGCAAAATCTTCGTCCTCCTGGACCAGGTGGTGCAGGAAGGTCTGCAGGAGCGGGGTAGTGCAAATGTATAGAATTCGCCGCGCTACAATCAAACTGCGCTTGGCGACCAGGTGTGCGTGCGAAGCGGTAAACAGCAGGTCATTGTCCTGGCGTTCCTGACGGGCTACCAGGAACAAATGCGGATTGAGCTCTTGCGCAGTCATAAGAATGGACAGGTTATCCACATCATCGCCGGTGCCGGCAATAATTCCGACTGAGTTTTCGATGCCTGCCTGTAGCAAAGTAGAAGCTTCAGTGCCGCGTCCCAGTACACCATTGACGCGTCCGGCTATCCGGTCAGGGTGCACATCGACCACGGTGTAGGGCATTGCTGCTTCCTCCAGTCGGGCAGCAATGCGGCTACCAAATCGTCCAATTCCGCACAGGATCCAATGACCGGAAGGTGGGTCCAGAGACTTGCGCAACTGACTGCCCGGCACACTGATAAGCCAGTCCTGCACCAGGTATTTGATCGGCGAGTTCAGCGCCAGAAAAAAGCGCGATGCAAAAATTTCATAAGGGTCGACGATATGATCGGTGCCGAAGGAAGCCATATTAGCGGTGGTCATGGGCGATTCACTGCGGGCCATGACAGGTAGGTCGGGGCGCAGCAGTTTACTGGTAATGGCCACGGTCAGATTGGCATGATCTTCGTTGGTGATCGTGATCACGCCTTTACACAGAGGGTTCATCAAGCCGGCCATTTCCAGAAGTTGGCGATTCGTGACATCACCCGAGATTGCTGGAACATGCGCCACGTCTTCACGCAACAGCATGCCATTAATGATGTCGGCTTCGCGTTCCAGCACTACGGCCTGGTAACCGCGGTGTAACAGGGCACCGACAATCATGCTGCCGGTATTGCCGAAGCCACACACAACAAAAAATGGATGCGGCAATGAAGCCACTCGATGCTCGAACCGCGAGCGCCGCATGACGTTGCGGAACTGCGGGTCCAGCAACAGTCCCAATATTGTTCCGAAGGAATACAACCAGACCGCGACATTGGGGAAAATTATGATGAATACATAAAAGCGCTGGGCGCTGGTAAAAGCGTAAGGGATTTCACCCAAGCCAATGGTAGTTGCCATAAATGCCACAAAGTAGATCGCCTCGAGATAACTCAGCCGAACAGCCTCGCCACTGGGGTTCACACCGGGTATCAGCACCATGCCTACCACTGACAGGAAAAAGACAATGATCAGGACGATCAGCGGCACACGCAGCCGACGGATGGTCAACCAGATGATGTCATTCATGGGCTGTTGGCTGCGGCGGCGGGATAGTCTTGGCGCAGTTCAAAGACACAGACTCAGCGGCGGATGCTGAGCGATTCACCCACCAGCAGAGTTACAGATATGAAATTGGCCAACAATGCCCCACCGGAAAGTGAAACCACACTGGCCAGGATGCCGCTGGTGACGCCAGAGTCTGAAATATTGGCGGCATAAACCCAGACTATGACAGCCGCCATCAACTGGAGATCAGCGACCAGACTGGTGGCCAGCATGACGTTGCCCAATTGCGAGCGATCACCGAATTTCAGGATGGTGGCAATGATACTGACGATCAGGGCGGCGCCCAGTTCGATAGCGTGGTGGTGTTCCGGATTCTCCATGTCACCGACAAAAAACCCGAAGTTCAGGGTCAGGGCCAGAACAATAAAAAACGCAAAAAACACTTTTTCCAGGTTCATGCTTTGATCACTCCGGGGTTCTGTATGGTATCAGGGAAGTATATTGCCATCGCTGTCCATGTTCTGAACAGGAGCAAGATTGAGCTTTTTCAGGCTTTCCCTGATCGCAGCGGCATCACCAACAATCACCCAGGTCAAGGCCTGCGGGTGTAGCACTTCATCTCCCGTTGCCTGGATCTGTTCCAGCGACAAGGACTGGTATTGGCCAGGTAAGCTGCTGACATAATCATCTGGCCGGGCAAAACGGTTGTTGGCCAGCATGGCGTTGAGCACTGCTGCGTTGGTTTCATATTGGCCAGGGAGGCTGAACACACTGTTCCGCACCACCCGGTTGAGCTCCTCAGCGGTGGCACTCTTGTTCTTCTGGAACTGCTGCAGCAGATCCGCCAGCTCACGCACCGCATCGGCTGTACGATCCGTTTGCACCGGCGCATAAATCATCCAGGGTCTTTGACCACGGGCATCCGACATGAAAGTAAACGCGCCGTAAGACCATTGCTTTTCCACCCGTAAGGTTTGGTTGACCCGGGCAGAATAAGTGCCACCCACAATATCATTCATGGCTTCAATGGCTATGTTGTTATCAGCCCCGGTGGGTGGGACCACATGCCCAGCCAGTATCAATGACTGCGGAGAGTCAGGTTTATCCACCAGAAAAACGCGGATGTTGCCGGCTAGCGGTACCTCAGCGATCTGCTTGGCTGGAGGCTTCTGGCCGCGCACCTTCCAGTTGCCGAAAGCGCTTTCCAAAAAGGGCAGAATTTCACCCATGGAAGTGTCGCCCACCACGAACAGCGTGGCGTTGTCCGGACGCAACCAATCTTCATGGAATTGCTCCAGCTCGGCTCGCTCGATGCTGCGGATGGACTCTTCTGTCCCGCTGCCCGTGAAGGGAATGCCGTACGCGTGATCCTTCCCGTAGAGCAACGGTGGCAGGGTTCGCAATGCGACACCCACAGGCTGGTTTTTCTCCTGCTCCAGGCCGGCAAGACGGCGCACCCGCATCCGTTCCACTTCTTCCGGGCTGAAAGCCGGGTTGCGCACTACATCCGCGAACAGCTCGATCGAGGGGGCCAGATTCTGCTTCAATGCTGCCAGATAAACGGTTGAGGTATCGAGGTTCGAGCCGCTGTCAATTTCGGCACCAAGGCGTTCCGACTCGGCACTGATCTCGAGTGCCGTGCGGTTGCGTGTGCTCTCATCCAGCATGTCCAGCGCGAAGGCAGCCGTACCCAGGGTGATCCCCTGATCAGCGGCATAACCTGCATCGAACTGGATAGCGACATCAACTGTGGGTAATGCTCGACGGCTGCTCAATACCACTTCGATGCCGTTCTTGAGCTGAGCGCGCTCGGGTAATGGCAGATTCAGTTCTGGCAAGCTAGTGACTGCCGGCAAGCCCTTGCTGCGATCCACACTCTTGCGCGACGTCGTGTATTCAGGGTAGGGCAGAACATCCAGCTGATAGCGCCCATCGAATAGCCAATCTTTGGCTACCACCCGGACTTCTTCTGCGGATGCTTCGTTGATCCACCGCAGCAAGGTTTTGAAGAATACCGGGTTGCCATCGTATAACTCGCCCTGCGCCAATGTCGCCGCCTTACCGCTAAAGCCACCCACTTCCTCCAGGCCACGAATGATTGAAGCGTTAATTTTGGCGCGGGCCCGTTGAAGTTCCTCCTCACCAGGACCGGTCTTCAGGAAACGGTTCAGCTCATAACTGATGATTTCAGTCACTTCGTCCAGCGAAGCTGCCGGGGCCAGCGTGGTATCAATGCTGAAAACGCTGGCCAGTTCATGAGCCTCTAACGTTACACTCAGGCTGACAGCATGCTGAGTCTGATAGATCAATGCCTGGTAAAGCCGTGAATTCTTGCCATCACCCAGCACGGAAGCTGCCAGTTCCAGCAGCGCACGTTCGCGGCTGGTGCGGCCCGGGACAGACCAGTTCTGGAAACTGCGAACCTGCGGCACCCGATCGTACATCTGTTCCCGCGAATTGCTGCTGCGATCGGGAATCCAGGATGTGATGCGCTGCAAAGGCGGCCCTGAGGGAATGTCACCGAAGTATTTTTCAGCCAGCCCGCGTCCGGTTGCGGCATCAAGATCACCTGCCAGAACCAGCACGGTGTTGGCGGCGCCGTAATACTTTTTGAACCAGGCATGTACATCTTCCAGGCTGGCCGCGTCCAGATCTTCCATCGAGCCTATGGTGTCGTGACGGTAAGGATGACCGGGGGGATAGAGGCCTTCCAGAATGCGGTAGCCCACCATGCCATAGGGTTGATTGTCTCCCTGGCGTTTCTCGTTCTGCACCACGCCGCGTTCCTGATTGAGCTTTTCCTGGGTCAGTACCCCGAGTAAATGGCCCATGCGATCCGATTCCAGAAACAGGGCCAATTCCAACGCCGGGGTGGGCACATTTTCAAAGTAGTTGGTGCGATCAAACCAGGTGGTGCCATTCAGCGCGGTGGCGCCGATGTCTTCCAGTGGCTTGGAGAAGCGGTCGTTATAGTTCTCTGAGCCCTCGAACATGATGTGTTCGAACAAATGTGCAAAGCCTGTGCGGCCTACGGGTTCGTCTTTGGAACCTACGTGGTACCAGACACTCACTGCAACAATCGGTGCCTTGCGATCTTCGTGCACGATCACCCTAAGGCCATTATCCAGGGTGAACTTCTCGAAGGGCAGTTGGATGCTGTCCGTATTGACTGCTCCCGAAGATCCCCATGCATACCCGTATGCAAAAATTGAGCAAGCCAAGGCCAGCCAGACCACGCGCAGCAGCATGGGACTGCGCTGAAAGCGACCAGCAAAAACTTTTGAAATGGCTTCGAGAAGAATCGGGTCGCTCACGGAAAAACGCACTGCATTAACTCCTGATTACGGTTGAAGCGTTTCCGGCTCCTGGATTTCTGGTGTGACGTCGAAACCGGTCACAAGTGCCAGTATGCCAATGACCGGACCGTCGAAATATTCCAGTTGTTCTGATTTAACCTGCCGCCGCTGCTGAATGCGGTGGATGCGAAAGGCCGAAGCATCCGCTGCAGGGCCGGTTCTGAGCTGTGAAACCGGCGGCGAGTCCCGCTCTTCGGCACTCGCGTCAAAATCTTCTGCAGGTTCGGTGGCAGGTCGTTCAAACAATGCCTCGCGAAGCTCAATATCCAGATCGAGATGCAAAAAGCGCGTGCGGGTCAGGGTGGCAGTACCGTCAATGCGGTAATACATTTCGATGGGTTCGGGTTCGTTGCTCATCTGTGAATCCAGGCTGGACTCGTCTTTGCGCCGTATCGTCGCGTCGCTGAATACCAGAGCCCCATGCTCATCCACGGGTACATTCGCTGTCGGGGCCGCCGCCCGGGTGGCCGGGTCCATGGTGAACAGCACTTCATCATCATGAATGCGCAGTCGCGGGAAAGGCCTGTCACTCGACTGATCACCCGACTGTTCCCAGGCGCGAAACAGCTCGGGCCTGAACCCGGCACTGCCGCGCAGGCGACGCCAGATTTCCCGCATAGGGTCGCTCATGTCATCAATCCGCACTGCGATAGGTTGTTCTTCCATCAGCCCCCCTTCAAGCAAAACAGAATCACTTAAATCAACGTTGCTTTTGGCGTCCCCGGAATTAACCGACCCCGCGGCAGACTCGTCCGGGGGAGCATACAAATCCAGGATCTCGCTGAGATCGCGCAATGTCTGCTGAGGGGTACTGTCAGAGCTACCCCCCAGATGGCGAACAACAATGAGTTCTACGCGGTAATGACGTTCGGTTTCCTGCTGTGCTGGCAACTCCTGCGGCAACGCCAGAGCTACCAGTAGGGCAAGGAGTGCTGAAAATAGGCCGTCACGTTTGGTCATTATTTGAATAGTCTTCACGTTCGAAT
>JBGTHE010000249.1:0-2043 GCA_041746335.1 Lysobacterales bacterium
GGCCCCACACCATCACCGGGTAAGGCGACGATGCGGAACGTCTTACACTCATTGTCAGTAGGCGCAGCGTTGTTCATATGCATTGATTTCCTTTTCGTGACGCAGCAGGAAATCCAGCTGATCAATTCCCTCACTCAGGCAATAAGCCGGGAAGGGGTCGAGGGGGAAAGCAATTTCGCCCAGGCCAGCCACACTGAATTTTGTAGCCGGGATATCCACCGTGATTTCCTTGCCCGGATGATGCAAGAGCCAATCGGCTACCTCATGACTCACAGTGATGGGTAACAGGCCATTCTTCAGCGAGTTGTTGCGAAAGATATCGGCAAAGCGGCTGCTGATGACGGCTTTAACGCCGATGTCCAGCAAAGCCCAGGGCGCATGCTCGCGCGAAGAGCCGCAGCCAAAATTACTGCCTGCCACGATCACCGAATGTTGCTGGCGGTCAAAATCCTGCAGCGGGTGTTCTCTCTTGGGCGTACCGTCGGGTTGGAAACGCCAGTTGTAAAAGCAGAATCTGCCCAGCCCTTCGCGCTCGGTGGTGGTGAGAAATTGCGCCGGTATGATCTGGTCCGTATCGATGTTCTCGATGGGCAGATTGAAGGTGCGGCTCGTAAAAGTTCCTGCCTTACTCATGCGCATTCCTCCAGGACACCAGGAACAGCATTGGGCAGCAAGCTGCGCGGATCAGTAATGTGCCCGGTCACCGCACAGGCCGCTGCAGTCAGGGGCGAGGCCAGAACCGTGCGCACATCGCGGCCCTGGCGGCCTTTGAAATTACGGTTGCTGGTGCTGACCACCAGGTCGCCGGGCTGGCCGATGTCGCCGTTCATGCCAATGCACATGGAGCAACCTGGCTCACGCCATTCGGCCCCAGCTTCGAGAAAGATCCGGTGGAGACCTTCCGCCTCTGCCTGTTTTTTGGTGGCTTCAGATCCCGCCACCACCAGAACCCGAGTACCCGTGGACACTTTACGACCCTGAAAAATGCTGGCCGCAGCGCGCAGATCACTGATGCGGGAATTAGTACAACTGCCGATGAAGACCATGTTGACCGGCTGCCCACTGATGGCCGCTCCGCCTTGCAGCTGCATGTACTCCAGTGCTTCCTGCGTACCGGCACTGGCATCGTTGGGTACGCGATCACGAATTCCGATCACCATGCCAGGATTGGTGCCCCAGGTGACGCTGGGTTCGATATCCGCAGCATTGATTTCTACCAACTGATCAAAACGAGCCCCGTCATCAGTACTTAGTGTTCTCCAAAGTTCAACTGCGCGATCCCATGCTTCGCCGGCCGGTGCCATCAAACGGCCTTCAAGATAATCAAAGGTAATTTGATCCGGCGCCATCATCCCGGCTCGTGCGCCGCATTCGATTGACATGTTGCACAGGGTCATGCGGCTTTCCATGTCCATCGCCCGTATGGTGCTGCCGTAGTATTCGATCACGCTGCCGATTCCACCATCCACACCAATGGTGCCGATGATGTGCAGGATCACATCCTTGGCTGTCACCCCGGGATTCAAAGTACCTTCCACGCGTATGCCCAGAGTTTGCGGTTTACGTTGCAGCAGACATTGCGTAGCTAAAACGTGACCCACTTCCGTGGTGCCTATGCCAAAAGCCAGAGCACCGAAAGCGCCATGGGTTGCTGTGTGGCTGTCACCGCAAACGATGGTCATGCCGGGTTGGGTCGCGCCCATCTCAGGCCCGATCACGTGCACAATGCCGCGATGAGGGCTGTCCCAGCCATGCAGAACCAGGCCCTGCTCCGCACAATTGCGATATAGCGTTTCCACCTGTTCCCGGGCTTGTGCGGTGATGTAGTGATACTCACCATTTTTATCCGCGGGCGTGGTAGGTGTGGAGTGGTCGATCGTCGCCAGGCAAAGATCCGGACGGCGCACTTTCAGACCCCGATTTTTAAGTTCGGTGAAGGCCTGTGGTGAAGTCACTTCGTGTACAAGGTGCAGATCGATATAAAGTATCGCGGGTGCACCAGTCCCGCCTGGCCCGGACTCATTCTGGACCAGGTGGGATTGC
>JBGTHE010000250.1:0-8037 GCA_041746335.1 Lysobacterales bacterium
CCGGTTACGACACCCAGACCACCACCGGGTAGCGATGCATTCGGCACACCTTTGATTTCGTCGTCAGAATAGAGGACACCGTTGATCCAGTCGAAATTCTCGTTTGAAAACTCCAGGCGTAACTCAGTACTCCAGGACGAGCCGTCGACTGCCTCGTAGCGCCGCACAATGTCTTCGGCCACGAGGTCGTTGTCAAAAATCTTCTCACGGCCTGTCTCGATAAGGCCGGTGATGGACTTCAGCGTCAGGTTATCGCTGAACGCATGTTCGATATTCAGGACAGCGATGGTGGTTTCAAATTCGTTCTTCTCACCGATGGCCGTGTGCGCCACCTTGTTCCTGTTATTCGGCCAGAAACCGAGACCTTTATCCGGGGCCGTAGTGATGGTATTCGGATCGTTCGGGTTGTTGAGGAAGAAGGTGGCCACGGTGTCCGCATCCCACACACCCGAGTGCACGGCTTCGTCCAGGCCCTGGTTCTCTTCGCTGTACATCACCATGAAATCGACCGTAGTGTCTTCCGAGGCCAGCCAGCGCGCCGCTCCGCGCAGCATCGTGTAGTCATGGCCGCTGTCGCCACCACCGGGCACAACGTTTTCAACCAGGCCTGATGAATCTTCGTAATACACAACACCGCGCAGGAAAAACGTGTCGGTGATCGGGACGTTGCCAACCAGGCCAATGTCATACTGTTCACCGGCGTCGTCAAAGGAACGCGCTCCGAGCCGGATCATACCTTCGACCTGGTCCGTTGGTTTCTTGGTTGTGAGGTTCAAAGCACCGCCGACTGCGTTGCGGCCGAAATAAGTGCCCTGGGGACCACGCAATACCTCAACGCGCTCGAGGTCGAGCAATTGCGGATTCAGTGTAACGTTTGCCGTAGATGCCACGCTGAATTCGTCAAGGTATATGCCGATCGACTGGATAAAGGCGCTCTCGTCGGTGTTGATGTTGCTGACACCGCGCATTGAGATACTGATACCGCGGCTGCCTCCATTCTGCCCATCCTCGGTGTAGCTCACATTGGGTGACAGGTTCAGATACTGCCCGGCTTCGGTAATATTTGATCGCTCGAGTTGAGAGGCAGTGAATGCCGTGATGCTGATGGGTACTACCTGGAGATTCTGCTCACGGCGTTGCGCGGTTACGATAACCTCTTCCAGTGCGCCGGCATTGTTGTCCTGGGCCAACACTGGTGTAATGCTTTGCCCCGTTAAAAACCCACCTAAAATCAATAATACTGACGTGCTTAATGCGTGCTTCATTTTACCCTCCGGCCGATCTGGGAAGTTGACATCTGTATTCACACAACCTGGTTGAACTGCTGCCTCGTCGAAGTATAGCGGTTTTTGTTAAGGTGTAAACTATTTTGGCGACGCAACCTTCCGGAGTGCAGCGATCTTTGACGACCCCGCTAACAGGTGGAGTAAGCTCAGGTTTCCTGGCTCGCCAGCGAACAGAACCAACCGGGCCCGTCGGAGTCGGCCGCGGGAGGTATTGGCTAAGCGAGCGGTGCTTGCATCAGGGCGCATTCTCCGCGTAGTGTTCAAGCCGTCTTCAGGATTCGGAGCGGGTCATGTCCAAGGTGAAATCCAGAACTGCAATTACCGATATTTCCGCTGCAGGCTCAGTTGCTGCCGAAGGTGCCGAAGGAGACCCGGCTATGACCAGTCGTCGCACGCTGATACAAGCGGCGGGTGCAGCTTTACTGGCGTCAAGCATTGCGGCTTTTGAAAGGGCCCATGGGCTGACCGGGCATGGGTACGCCTATCTGAAAGATCACGAAGGCCAGGACGTCACCGTCTATTCGAATGTTCATGATGGTGAGGGTGAAATTGCGATCAAGTATTTCCGCTTTGAAGGTACTTTGCCACCCGACTTGATGCTGATTTACGACATCCTGCCAGGCGGCAGCGAAGGGGTGCATACGCACAACATCGGCGACGAGGAGATGGGCTCCTACGACGAGTTCTACTACATTCTCGCGGGTGAAGGCGTGATGGAAATCGCTGGCGAGCTAGTGCCCGTCAGGCCGGGCGACCATGTGGTCACGCCCAATGGTGTGGCGCACGGAATTGCGAACACCTCACTCACCACCAATCTGAAGGTTTACCTGACCTGCCTGGAGCGGACATGAGACACCAGGCAACCCCGTGAATTTGTCCTTATAGGGGTTGTCGGTAACAACAACCCGACAACCCCGTTCGGATTAATCCAAATAGTGCGTCAGCACTATACCCACTTGCCTGGGGGCCAGGGGTGTGACGTACAGCGGAGCCACAGCCAGAGGCAGAAACGGATCTCGGGTAATGTTGGTGTAATCGAAACTGTCGGTGATGTTGTCAACATACACGCCAACGCGCCAATCTTCGTTTCTCAGGCCAATACGAAAGTCCAGCCGATCGTAGCTTGGCACAGACAGCAGGCTGCCCAGAGGAGCGTTGAAATTGCCATCCGGCAGGGTGTAACCGTCGATGTAGCGCCAGTTCAAAGCAGTTTCCATGTTGAGATCACCGATCAGTTGGGGAATGGTGTAACTCAATCCAATCGAGGCCATGGTCTCAGGAACAAAACTGAACGGATCGCCACTCTTGTCAACGGTTGGCACGCCCGCTCCGTTATTGAGGAAATAATCCTTGAATTCCGTGTGGTTGAGCGAATAGGTCAGGTCGAACTTCAGGCTCTCGGTCAGAAATGCCGAAAGCTCAACTTCCGTACCAAGGCTTTCGCTGTCGGCCGCGTTGTCAATAATGGTAACCGGAGTTGCGCCACCCGGATCGGGAACGACCGTCAGCACTTGCTGACCCTGGATGTCGATGAAATAGGCGGCCACGTTGGCAATAATCCGGCCGTCGGCCCACTGGGATTTCAAGCCCAGTTCGTAGTTAATGGACTCTTCCGAATCGTAGGGCAGGATGGCATTGGCACGGCTGGGGAAACGGTTAATGCCGCCGGCTTTCCAACCCTCGGATATGGTGAAGTAAGCGTTAACGTTATCGGTGGCCTCATAGGCAATGGAGCCGAGAAATGAAACATTGTCGTCACTGGATTCGCCCGGGACGGGAAAGGCAAAAATTATGGCGTTAAGAATGTTGAGCACCCTTTCTCCGTCCTTTTTCACTTTTTCGTCCGAATAGCGGGCACCAAGCGTGAGTTCCCACCTTTCAATCGGGCGGTAACTGAACTGCCCGAAACCGGCATAGCCGTCGCGGTCTTCAGTGAATGCTTCGCGTATATACAAAGGAAAGAAGGGTATACCTGGGCCAATATCGAATTGCCTGGATTGGCTCATTGACTGATCAAAATAATATGCACCGATCAGCCAGTCCACCGAGTCCGAACTGCTGGAAAGCCGGAGTTCCTGACTGAAGAAGTCCTGCTCAAGCCCTGTGCGATGGAATACACCAAACAGATCAACCGGATCGGGAGCAACCGATATGGGCACCGATGGAGTGGTGGTGGACATGGTTACGGCCCGAAAGGTAACCAGCGCCTGGTTTGAAATATTGAAGTCCGGATCGTAACTCATGTCGCTTTCAGCGGTGCGGTAGCCGGTCAATGAATTTAAGACGAGCTGATCACTAATGTCCCAATCGACATTGAGTTGAATGCCGCCGGTTTCATTAGAATCTTCGGTGTCCTGATCTGCATAGGACCGATAGTCTTTCGAGCCATCCAGCAGCACGGATGTACCCACATCTATGAAATCGCGACTGCTGGCATCAGCGATGAGGGTTGCGGAAAAATCGTCACCTGGTTCCCAGCGCAGATTGACGCGCCCGGTGATCTGCTCGGATGAACCAAATTCCTGACCGGTTACCGAATTGTCCACAAATCCATTCGTCTTGGAGTATTGAGCATTAAAGTTTGCAAAAAAGGTATCAGAAAGCGCCCCGCCCACGGAGCCGCGCGTGCGCGCGGTACCAAACTCCCCCACTTCGAATTCTACTTTGCCATTGAAATTTTCGGTTGGCTGTTGAGTAACGATATTGAGCGCTCCAGCCTGGGTGTTGCGACCAAACAGCGTGCCTTGTGGGCCGCGCAGGACTTCGATTCGCTCTACATCCAGAAAACTCAGGTCGTACCCAATCTGAGGCATATACATTCCATCCACGAATACGCCAACTGCTGGTTCAAGACCGCCGTTGAAACCGACACCGCGAATTTGAAGATAGGTAAAGTCTGCTGTTGGTCCCGCACCACCGACCGTGGTGAAGTAGAGTCCTGGCACATAGCCATAAAGATCATTAACGCTGTCGAGCCTCAGGTCTTCTACCGTCAGTTGCCCAATAGCCGTTACCGCCATGGGTACGTCCTGCAGCACTTCTTCACGCTTACGGGCCGTGACAACCACTTCTTCCAATTCCCCAACGGCCGCCTGCACGGTCAATGGTGAGCCGACACTGACTAAACCAGATATAAGTAGACTTAAGGACGTGAGTACACGAAAGAAATTCATAGCCACACCTCGATTTTTACAGTTGGATTTTGCAACCAATTGACTTTATTGCGAATCCGTTAATTGTTGATTCCCCTGTACTCAGACGAAGCTCCCCGCTTTACCCTCAATAAAATCAGGACAAGGTGAGACAAAGCGAATTTGATTTGCGTCGGTGTGAATAGAAAGTCACGCCAAAGGGGAGACGGGCTGGTGCGACCTGGGCTATTGGCTAATGCGGGGACTTATGACTCTGAACCCGTAATTTCAACCCAGCCTCGCAGCCGCTTGCTCACCCGCCCTTCCCCCTTCGGCGATGGCGTTGCGGTAGTTCATTCGCGCGCCGAGTTCCGAATGACCGTAGAAAATACGGTCATGACCTTTCTTGATGGGTGCGCTGAGACCTTCTCCACCAGGTCCGCCAAAGTAAAAGCCGGGCTGTGGAGCGACATAGGCATGGCCCCATCGGTTCAGGATGATTCCCGCAATGTCACGCGCCGCATCGAAACCTCCCGGCGCGAACAATTCATTCATATGAGAGCGGATTTCCCGTTCATACTCGAGGTAGCTTTTGCCCAGCAGGTTGGCGCGGCCCAGGATTCCCTGCGTCTGTATATCGAGACCCGGCGAGTGGAAGGGGACGTAAAAGGTCATCACCATAGGTTGATCGGGATGCCAGGGTGCGACCTGGCCGCCCACTTTCATGGGCGCTCGGATGCTGCCGAAAAACCCGAACCCCTCATACCAGCGTGCCGCGGAGAATCCCAGATTTTTGAGGAACCGCCAGTTGTTGAGCGCCACATTGACGACCAGCACCGGGGCATGGTGAAACTGGCCGTAACTTTCACGTATGTTTTCGGGCATATCAGCCACCACCCGGCGCGCCACCCAACCACCAGTAGCCATCACAGCCGTTTTGGCCCTGACCTGTCTCGCCACGCCGTCGCGGAGGTAAGTCACTCGCACGGTATCTCTATCGTGCCGCACTTCGGTAGCCGTTGCGTTCAGACGGATCCGCACGTTTGAACCGGAAGCGAGTCGCCCGAGCCAAATGCGTGTCCTACATCCAGCTTTCGCTCGCCCCAAAACATCGCGTCATAACTGTCGTGGGGGGGGGTGTTGCCGTTCGAGGTCGCGTAATCGCCCACACCGCCGAAGCCGGTCCACGGGTCAAAGATCTGTTGAGCCGGGGTTTGCGCGCGGAGTTGCATGGGCGTCAGGCCACTCAACAATAAGGACCCTGCACCGATCAGCGTAGAGCCAATGAAATCCCGGCGGGTTATAGAGCGATCAATACCGAGCAAACGGTCTGTTTTTCTCACGGCAAACTCCCCATCCCAAAACGCACTCTGACCTCCAATCTGTCAATTCACTCCTGACCCAAATATCTGGACACCAGCTTTTTCAACAGTCGCGATAGCCCGGCAGCCAGTCGCGCAACAATTCCAGCGCGGTTTCGATTTCCTTGGTTGAAACTGCGAAGGAAAATCGCACGTAGCTGTGGCCATGCTGCGGATCAAAATCAATACCCGGGGCCAGGCCCACACCGATTTCCTCAACCGCCCGAATGCAGAACGCCAGGCTGTCATTGGTTATGTGCCCCACATTGGCGTACAGATAAAAGGCGCCGTCCGGCGGGGCGATTTCGGTGATGCCCAGATTGGCTAATCCCTCGGTCAGCAGTTGTCGATTGTGTCGGTAAGTTTCCACGCCAGCTTGAAGATCCTTCACCTCATCCATGGCCACCAGTGCAGCATGCTGTGCCAGGGTTGACGGCGTCAGAAACATGTTGAGCAGATAGGCGCTGATTTGCGGCGCAAAATCCTCAGGCACCACCATCCAGCCGAGGCGCCAGCCAGGCATGCGATACAGCTTCGAAAAGCTGTTGATCACGATCACCCGGTCATCAAATTGCAGGGCGCTGACGGCTGGCTGGTCGTAAATGATGCCGTGATAAATCTCATCTGAGATCAATGCAATCCGCTTATCCCGGCAATAGCGCACCATTTCAGCCAAAGCGGAGGCATCCAGCATCGCACCGGTGGGGTTGGCCGGGCTGGCCAGCACAAAGCCGGTGGGTGCCGGATCCAGCGCCGCCAGCATGGCGGGGCCAGGCCGGTAGGATTCAGCCCGTTCACAATGCATTTCCACCGCTGTGAGTCCCATTGCACGCAAGGTATTGCGGTAGGCCGGATATCCCGGGCTGACCAGCGCGATGCGATCTTTGCTGTCAAACAAGGCAGCGAATGCTGCCACCAAGCCGGCACTCGCACCCGCAGTCAGCAGGATGCGTTGTGGCGCCACGCTGACGCCATAGGTTTCCTGGTAATGCCTGGCCAGCCTTTCGATCAGGGCAGTAGATTCCATGTAACCCAGCGGGTCGTTATCCATCACGCGATGCGCCTCAGCGATGGCTGCGGCCGGCGCACCGGCGCTGGGTTGCCCGAAGTGCATAGGGATCAGCGGCAAGCCAGCGCGGCGGCGGGCCATTCCCAGCCTGCCGATGACGCCCGCGTAGAACGGCGGAATTTCCGCCCCTTTTAGCGCACGGTGACTCATGGATTTACCTCAATGGCGAAGATTTCAAACCTTGCTTGGCTTGGTCTGGGTGACACTGGCCAGTGTACGACAAAGCTAGCGTGTGTGACTTGGCCTTTGGGAAATTCAGCAGATGTTCACGTCAGAATAGCGCGCACGCTGGCGCTACCCCGACTCAATGCAGCCACTCTTCGGTCAGCACTTCTGCTTCCCCGGCTGCATACCTGACTTCAATTTTTTGTTCCGGAGCCTTCGCCACCGATCCAAAAAATTCATAGATGATGACGCCATCGCCCTGGTCGCTTTCAATGATGCGCCGGATGCTGAAATTTTGTGCTGCCGCCTGCAAGCTGGCCTGTACCGGGGTGGGGGCTGTGTCCCACTCTATATCCCTCTGCGTTTCAACGATGGTCCACTCGCCATCAATCTTGGTGATATCAAACTCGATTTCCGCACCCTCTGCTGTGGTGCCTTCGATATCGAAATAAACCTGACCGTTGCGTAACTCGGACTCGGCTTCAGCGACTTGAAAGCCCGGGCTCTGCTCCGCGACCAGTTTCAGAATACTGGCTGGAACGTCAGCAATCGCGATTGCTTCTTTACCGGAGGCAGGTACTGCAGCACAGGCCTGAAAGGCAGGCAGGCTGAGGGCGCACCATTGATCATCCCAACTTTCCAGCCGCTGATGGGTTCTGGCCAAAGTTTTATCGCCAGGTCTTGAACTTGATACGCTTGTGCCAGGGTGGCGGGAATGTTTCCCGCGGCATTTCGGGTTCCGCTATCGCCGGTGTATCGGCGGTGGGTGGCGTGATGATTCCGAAGATGAAAGAGGCTGGTTATGACGCGGACTACGCGGTCAATGTCTTGTCACCATCCGATCGCGTTTTCGTCGCCGACAACGGCTTAGCAGATGACGCCTTCGTCATCCGAGTCAGATACCGCTGCGCCCATCAACACCACATCTAGCACGGCACCCTTGCGAATCAAAAAGAATGCTTGACCTTCCAAGTGTTGTAAGCCGGATAGTTGTATCCGGAGCTACTTCAGCTCAGGAAAACCAA
>JBGTHE010000251.1:0-2339 GCA_041746335.1 Lysobacterales bacterium
TCCTCACTTCTTCGACTCCTTTGCTTCAACTGACACCTGTTCAGCCCGATTGCCCGGCCGTCATTTTCTTTACTTCAGGCTCCACCGGCCGCTCAAAAGGAGCGGTTCATACGCACGGCAGCCTCATCTCAGCGGCCAAAACGATGAGCCTGGAACTCGGTCTGCACGATGGAGAGCGCACACTTCATTTCCTGCCCTTGTTCACCTCGTGCATGGAACATCTCATTCCGCTGACGCTGATGCGAGCCACTCATGTCATATTGCCAAAATTCGATGCCGGCACCGTTTGGGCAGCCATTCAAGCCCATCAGATTACCCACTTCAACGCGATACCAACGACGCTGCGCCGCATACTCGAGGTGGCGCCAGCAGCGATGCCAAAGTCGCTTCGATTGATCTCATATGCTTCTGAGCGAATGCCAACGCCGCTGATCACAGCGCTGATTGAGCGAATGCCGGACGTCAAGTTTGTTCAGTTCTATGGGATGACGGAGCAACTCTGCCTCACGGTGCTGGACCACTCAGACCAGCTCAGAAAAATCGGTACCATCGGGCGCCCCATGACGGGTGCCGAGCTGTATCTGCGCGATCCCGATGGTGACGCCAAAGTGGACAGCGGTGCGGGTGAGATTGTTGGTCGAAGCCCGAGCTTGTTCGCCGGATATTGGCAGGATGAATCAGCGACTGCGCAAGTAATGCAGGGTGGCTGGTTGCGAACGGGCGATCTTGGTCACTTCGATGACGAGGGATTCCTGACGCTGGAAGGCCGGGCCAAGGAAATGATCAAGTCCGGAGGCCTCACCGTAATTCCGTCGGAGGTCGAGGGAATTCTGACCGAGCATCCCCAGGTGAGCGAAGCGGTGGTCGTTGGAATTCCTGACGACACCTGGGGCGAGGCGGTCCACGCATACGTGATCCTCAACCCCGGGCATTCCGTAGACGAAGCAGAGCTTAAATCTTTCTGCAAGGATCGATTGGCGGCTTACAAGACTCCCAAAGCTATACATATTGTGAAGGAACTCCCCAAAACCGGCATCGGCAAGATTGCCCGGCGCCAGGTACGGGAGCAGATCCTGGCACGCGAAATAACAACCTGATGAAGTCACTTTCCACTCAATAGACTTTTTGCAGTGCTCTGGAAGGATATCCAGTCAGTTTCAGACCCGGATCCAACAAGCTCTACTGATACAAATGATAAGTATTATTTAAGCTGGGGACGTGCCCCAAGTAGTATTGTTCATGCTCAACAATCTGCTTTTGACAGGAGCATAAGATGGCAGGAAAACTACGCCTCGATAAATCCGAAGAATATTACAAAGAGGCACTGGACCAGGTACCTGGCGCGGTTCTGGGAATCAGGCGTCCTTACAATTTCGTACCGGGTGAATATCCCATTTTCTTTGCCGAAGCCAAAGGCGGAAACGTTACGGATGTCGATGGCAACGAATACCTGGACCTGCTCTGTGCCTACGGGCCCATCATCATCGGCCATCGGGAAAGTGAAATCGATGATGCTGTCATCGACCAGATCAGGAACAAGGGATTCTGCATGACCCTCACCCAGGCGACTCAGAACCAACTTGCCCGAAGAATGCAGGAGCTGATCCCATCCTGTGAAAAGCTCGTTTTCGTCAAAACGGGCTCAGATGCCACCACTACCGCAGTCAGGGTTGCCCGAGGATACACCGACCGCATCAAGATTCTCCGTTGTGGCTACCATGGCTGGGCCGATTGGTGTGTGGAAGTCAAGGGTGGCATCCCCAAAAAGCTTTACGAAGACATCCATGAGTTTCATTACAACGACCTGGACCAGGCCGAACAGTTGATGAAGGCACATGGGGACGAGGTTGCAGCCATCATCTGCACACCTTTTGGCCACCCTCTGGCTATGCCGGTTGAGTATCCCAAAGAAGGGTTCCTGCAAGGGCTTCGTGAACTCGCAGACCGGTATGGAGCGGTACTGATTTTCGACGAGATCAGATCAGGCTTCAGAATCAACCTCGGTGGAGCCCAAAAGGAATTTGGCGTCACTCCCGACCTGTCGGTATTTGGCAAGGCCATGGGAAATGGATACCCCATCAGTGCCGTCGGTGGCAAAGCGGAAATCATGGATGTGCTGACCGGGAAAGTTTTCCTCAGCTCAACCTTTTTCCCCAACAGCCTGGAACAGGTCGCTGCGCTGAAGACCATCGAAATCCTGGAACGAGAGGACGTGCTGGGCGTCATTCGCAGGAAAGGGAACTTGTTTGCCGACCTGGTCAAAAAGAAAGTTGCCGACTCCGGAATTCCCTGTTCGTTTTCCGGCGGCCCGTGGATGCCCTTCATCACGTTTGAGAGGG
>JBGTHE010000252.1:0-6975 GCA_041746335.1 Lysobacterales bacterium
TCGAACAGTGGCCGCACGTGAACTCCATCAATCAATACCGGGTTGTTTTCGGCAAACCAGGCAATAGTCCTGGTAGCGATTTCGGACTCGGGCATGTCACGAAACTCCGTCAATGAGCCGGAGTTCACCACTTCCTTGATGTAGACGCTGGCGGGGAAAGACACAGTGACTTCAACCCGGTTGTCCAAACTGTGAACCTGCAATTCAATAACGGAACCCAGCTCATCTTCCGGATGCGCCACCAGTGTCGGAGCAGCAAAACCCAGTACCAACAACAGTCCCGCTCCCAGTGCAAAGCGGAAAGGGAACGCCATGACATTCCCTTGCATCGGCCTGTCAGGCAGATCTGGTGTTCTGCAGCATTCCGCGCAATCCGGAGCACTAGGGGCTGGCGGACGGATGGTCCACTTCCGGTATGAATTCCTCGTCGTAGTAGCGCCGCATTTCTTCGAGGATGAAGGCAGAAGGATCAGAGGCATAATCTTTCATGTAATCACCGGGCACATTGATACCTGGAACTTCCGGTACCCAGACCTGAGCCAGAACTTCGTCCGGATCGCCGTATTCTGCGGCCACTGCGCGCACTTCGGGATCATCGAATACCGTCAGATGCCCGTTCTCTGCAATACGTTTTACCGCGCCGTCCGCCATCGTGAAATCAATGGTCGTAAAATTGGTGTGTACATGAAAGTGGCCACTGATGATGCCCTGGTTTTGAACCAGCTGTGCAAATTCAGCCAGATAGGGAGATCCCGGTGCAATGGTGAGGCCCAGGCCGAAATGGATGACGCCGCTGCGCAGCCGTTCCCAGGTCATGCGCTCGTCCAACAGGGTTCCCGGAACCCGCGCAATTTTCGGCTGCGTACCCAGCGCTGCTTCAACCAGGAAGCCAGCTCCTTTTCCGGGATAACCCGGAAACTGGATGTTCTCGTATTTCTTCAGGAATTCCCGCCACAGTTCCCCGTACTGGCCACCGCCTTCTATGCGCTGAACCCGTGCGTCCTTGATAAACACCTTGATGTAAGGGAAGGCACCGGAGTGGTTGATGGTACCGGCCAGTACGCCTTCCGCGTCGTGGCCTTGAGGCGTGAAAAACAGGGGTGTCAGACTGATGTGGCCTTTCATGACAATATCGTAGCCAGGCCAGTACTCAGCGATGGTATCGAAGTACTCGGGCTTGATGGACCAGCTCAGATCGGTGCCTTCCGGATCGGTCACACGAATCCGTCTGGCGTTCTTGAAATCGGCCCATAATTTCTGCTCAACCAGGTTGCGGACTGCCCAGGGAAAGTCCGGTGCGCCGGTGACAAACTTGCTGACGCGATCCCAATGCATGTATTCCCAACGAAATGGTGTTGGCGGAATGGGACCCCCGTCTCCGTAAATGACCAGATCGTATTTCCCAACCATTCCGGCGGCAGCGATTTCCTGGAATGTTTTTTCCCGTCCTTCACCACCCACTGCAAGAATGGGATTGACCACCTCCATCCAGCCATCCCAGGGGTGCAAAGGCGGTGCGTCACGCAGCCACAGATCGGGTTTACCGCCAGCCTCCCGGATGACTTCCATGAATGCATCCAGGATGCGCTGGTCGAAATGACTTGCGGCCACGATCAGAACCTTGTTACCCGGTTTGATTTCATACCCCGGCAGATGCGGATCTCGCCGCGACGGATTATTCACCAACCGGCGGGCGATTTCAGTAAGACCGCCTGCTTCCAGCAATTGCTCCAGGTCGGGATATTTGGGCGCGGGATACTTGCCTTCGACATAGTCGGGAACCAACTCCTGAGCGGCCAGTTGAGCCGGCAGGCTGTAGCCGACGAGCGCAGCCACCAGGGCCACAAGAACCGTTTTATCTAGCATGTGAAATCCTCCGTTAAAATTTTGAATTCAGTTCGGGAAGCCGCTTTCGGCAGGTGTCAGTGTTCCGACCCGAAATGGCTGCTTAGGTATTCAACAATCAACTGCTGCTGGTCTTGTGAGACTTCGAAACCACCTTTTCCCAGCATGTCAGCGGTGTATTGCTTCCAACTGTCAGTCGTTCTGGGCGTCGCAGCGATTCGACTCGTGTCATGGCAAAGACTGCAATACGCCTGCACCAGGGCCTGGCCTTCACCCTCTGGCAGGAGAATTTCTCCGCCGTTGGCTGAACCGCTGTACTCACCGACCGCACCCGGTGGCAATGATCCCATTGACATTGGTGATCCGCCGCCTGGTCCATACTGAAGAACCAGGTAATCAATCAGGGTCTCGATTTCTTCAACATCCAGGTGAATTCCGTAAACAACCATCTTGTCAACCGTCTGCGTCCAGCCAGGCCGACCGTTCCGAACGGTTTCGATGGGCCGCAGGCCATGACATTGCGTGCAGGCGGTATGCAGCAGCATGGCGCCTTCGTCAGACAGCTCCTGCTCTGCGGCAAGCAGTGATGCTGGATGGACGCAAAAAAGAACCAACGCGATAGAAAGTAAGCTTGCTGGGTACATTGCGATAAGCCTGTTCATGAGCTGGCGCCGATTCATACTTTTCGTGTTCGCAACGAAGCGATATCGTAAAAAGGATGCCAGGTTGATGTCGCTACCGAACCGGTGCGCCCAACCCTAACATCCAGCAAATAGGAGCGCCCATCAGCTGTTGCCTGGAGCGATCGCTCCAGGGCTGGCCGGACATCAGCTGCGCTTGCAACCATTTCGCCATCGACACCGAACCCCTTGGCGACCATCGCATAATCAACATCCGGATCGCCCAGGTAACATGCGAGATCGCGACCGGTCTGGAATGACCGTCCTCGCCTGGACATGATTCGATTTCGTTCGTTGTTGTAACTGAGGTTATTAAGCAGCACGAGGGTAATGGGTGCGCGATAGCGCGCATAGCTCCACAGCGGTTGTGGTCCGCTGAACAGGAAACTGCCATCAGAAATCAATGCGACGACCGGGCGGTCCGGATTGGCCAGCTTGATACCAAATGCTGCCGGGGCGCCCCAGCCGAGTGCAAAGCCCGCGTTGGCGAAGAAGCCTTTTGCTTCTGGCCCGTAGCGAAAATAATCATCCACCGCCGCCATGAAGGTGTCATTGTCTCCCACAATGATGGTGTCCTCGTGCAGCATGGCGTCCATTTCACTCATCAGCCGTTCCGCACTCAGGGGCGAATCAGCCCAGTGTTTTTTGATGATCGAATCCAGCACTGCACGGCGCTTGGCGGAAAATTCACTGACACGCCCGGTTCTCTGTTTGGCCACGCGGCTACGGCGGCCCGAGGGAATCAATCCATCAATTTCCTCATCCAGCGCCTCGATAGTTCGCTTTATGTCTGCCACTATCGCTACTTCTGTGGGATAGACGCGTGCCAGATTATCCGGATCGAGCCGTACCTGAATCAACTGAACCTGGGCTTCCATCTGAAACCCTCTGCCCCGAGTCAATGGCATGCGCGAACCCAAATTCAGCAAAACATCGACTTTTCCGAGAAACCGGTCTGTGCTCTGGTATTCGCCAAGATACAGCGGATGGCGGGTGGGAAAAGGCTTGGACCAGGCAACGTAGTTGCTCTTTACCACGGGGATTCCGTATTTTTCTGCAAAGCTCAATAATGCTGCCTCCGCCTGGCAATATCCCACCTCGTCGCCTGCCAGTATCATCGGATTCTCTGCCCCGGCCAGCAAAGCTGCTGCACGCGCTACGGCATCGGGATCCGGCCCGATCCGGGCGGAGATGGTGAAGTGGTCCTGGGATATCACTGCAGCTGTTGCAGTGTTCGCCAGCAGATCAGCAGGGATAGCTATGAATACCGGCCGCGACGGCCGTGTTGAGGCAAACTTGAACGCGCGCCGTGTGGTTTCCGGAATACCCTCTGTGGTGCGCACCGACCAGTGCCACTTGGTCATGGTCTGGGTCATGGAGGTCATATGATCCATTTCCTCGAATGCGTCCTGGCCCAGGCTGCCAATGGACACATCATCGACCATGACCACCATGGGCGTATAATCCCGCCAGGCATTGAACATCATGCTCATGGCGTTTGGTAGTCCTGGCCGGGCGATCATCACGAACGGCGTCTTGCCAGTTGCTCGTGCATAGGCGTCAGCCATGGCCAGCAAACTGCCTTCCTGTACCGCCTTGATAATCTGGATACTGGGCTCGTCAATCAACGCATCCAGCACGGGGGCTTCGCCAGATGAAGCATTCAGGAAAATAAATTCAACGCCGGCGGCCTTGAGTTGAGCCACCAGCAGCTCCCCACCCGTGCCTGTCATCGGCTTCACCCAATGCGGTAAATCCGCGGGTTCAGGATCACCTGCACGGGTGACGAACGGCGTGAACTCGTCGGCCAGTGCGTTGGCCGCAATCGATGAGACGCCAAGTCCTGACAGCCCAGAAAGAAAATTTCTCCTGGTCAGTCCGTTATCCATGAAGTCCATGATCAGGCCTTTCATTTCTGACTCAGGTGCCATTTCTTCGCTGCCCTCGTTTTTCAAGACTTCACCCTTAAGGATTTCTTCGAAATCGCCTGGACCTTCATGCCAGACAGGTTGCATATCGATGTTACGCAGGCTTTCACTGTCACATCCCGCTGATTTCATACTTGCTGAGATCCACATCCAACATTTCTGCACGCTCGAACTTCTGCTCGCGCGGTAATGGGACAGTGGCATCGATTCCCATGCGGGTCCAGGTGTCATGTTCAACCATCGGATTCAGCCGATGACCCACGGCGTCAGGGATCAGCGTAATGTCCTGTTCGTAGCGACACCGTGTCGCCACCGCCCAGTCAACGTCAGCTACGTTGAAAATGTCCACATCGGTATCAACAACGGTTACGGTTTTCAGGAAGGCCAGGGAATCGAACACGGCCTCGATGACTTTTCTCGGCGTATCATTGTGCTGCTTGTCGATCTGCACCACCAGGTGATAGGGCACGCTGCCATTTGAAAAATGCACAGCCTTTACTTCAGCTACTGCACGTTTTACCCTCCCGAATACACCAGCCTCGACCACGGTAGAGTATGCCTGGCTCACTTCGAGGCCAGACAGGATGGTGTGAAATATGGGGGAGCGGCGCCGTGTAATTGCTGTCACATCAACAACCCAGCGGTTTTCGCGCGTTGCATAGTAGCCCGTAACTTCAGCGTATGGCCCTTCAGGCTCTCGCACACCTGGAAGAATTCTGCCCTCGATGACGAACTGTGCATTAGCCAGGGCTTCGACCCCAACGGTTTGCGCCCGGATAAGCTGGGCGGGCTCACCGAGAATCTGGCTTGCAATGCCCAGCTCATCGCTGTCAATCGGGGCAGCAGAAGCCGGTGTGGCGGCTGCCAGGTGTGCACCCACATCAACACCATTGTTGATGGTGATCTCCAATGGTTCGCCGCGGGCTTCAGCCCGCTTGAAGTAATCCATCACATGACCAAGCTCTTCCAGCAAAATGGTGAATCGTCGCCTTCCCGTCAGCATCATCCTGTGGATAGAGAGGTTGCGAACGCCCGTGTCCGGGTCCTTGACCATCAGTACGCTGGACGTCAGGTAGGGGCCACCATCTTTCATCGCGTGGTGTGGAATAGGTAGCGAATACAGATTTGGATCTTCTTCTACGACTTCATTTGCCGGGCCGGAGTCAACGATAATTGGCTCCACGGGTGACTTCTGCCAGGCGGAAATGGCGTCGCTGAGTGCAAAAGGGAGCTGCTCACCGGTGGAGCCGTATATCTTGGCGATCGTCGATCGATTCCAGTACAAACCCACCAGGACCGGAAAGGCATAGCCCCTGACATTCTCGAACAGCACAGCTTTGCCGCCCTCGAACCGCCGCGCAATGCCGGCAAGCTCGCGGTCGAGGCTGACTTCCGTGTGCACACGAACCAGTTCGTTCTCTGACTCGAGAAAGTCGACATAGCTTTGAATGTCTGTCAGACCACGCTTGGCAAGATCCATCAGTGCACTCCCTGCTTACACCCGAGCCCCTGTTCACCCTGAATAAAGGTGGTTCGGGGCTGTTGGCCCGAGCGTGCGCAAGCCTTGCACAGGCCCGGATAAAGAGTGCCAATTATAGATTCAGTCAGCATGAACTTGCGTATACAGTTCTGCAAGACAACACCTAAGACCAGTCGGATACGAAAATCGAAGGTCGAGTTCAAGTGGCTAGCACGCCTGATACAAGTGTGGTTAGAATGTGCGCCCTGCGCCGCAACATCTGCCGGCAACGACGAGTCCAAAACGAGGAGTGCGCTACGCATGGCCATGAACGAACTGTTTAGAACTATCAGCGAAGGAAAACTGACTGGCATGCAAGTTGGCGTTATCGCCACTTGCTGGCTTATCAATATGCTGGACGGTTTTGATGTGCTGGCCATTGCCTACACCGCACCTGCGATCAGCGCAGCATGGGCACTTTCTCCGGAAACACTGGGCGTGGTGCTCAGCGCCGGACTGGCTGGAATGGCTGCGGGTGCGTTGACCATAGCCCCCCTGGCCGACCGGATCGGGCGTCGCAAAATCGTAATGCTCTGTCTGCTCATCATCGGTGTTTCGATGTTGTTTACCGCCACGGCCACCAGTGTTGCGACTCTGATTACAGCACGAATTATCACCGGCATAGGTGTCGGTGGATTGCTGGCCAGTCTGAACACGTTGGTTGCCGAGTACTCGCCCGACCAGCGGCGAAGTTTCGCCATCAGTTTCCTGCAAAGTGGTTATCCCATTGGTGCAATGGTCGGTGGCCTGATCGCAGCGCCGCTGATTCCGGAGTTCGGCTGGCAGATGGTTTTCATCGCTGGCGGAGCCGCAACGCTGACCATGATACTGGTTGCCCATTTTCTTCTTCCCGAATCGCTGCACTACCTGCTTGAGCAACGTCCTGCAGGGGCACTGAAACAGGTCAATTTCATCCTGCAACGACTGGGCAAGAGCACGATCACTGAACTGCCCAATGCGCAGGAGAAAGTAATACCTCCGCGTGTTCGCGGCATCTTCTCGC
>JBGTHE010000253.1:0-3381 GCA_041746335.1 Lysobacterales bacterium
TGTGCCATAAACAAGCTCCGCACTTTTGATGCAACGGAGGCTCATGCCGTATCGAGCTGAAGCGACTTCCTTGGAAGGATTCGTCCAACAGATTGCCTGCTGCTACCTGAGACACGGGTATTGGTTTTATGTCACTGGTCATATTCCCGCGGGGAAAGACCCGCGCACCATTGACCGCAAACTGATCGCGAAATACGGCATCGGAGTGTCGGAATCGACGCGAGTCCGACGGAAGCGGCTCGGTCAAGCCAATCTTCAATATCTTCGGCACTGCCGACTGTTCGTGATCTTGGCAACCAAGGGGCAGCATGACTTTTTCACCGTGGAGTCCAAGTCAATTCACGATATCCGGCGCGTCCCGCTGCAATACGGCGGTTATTCCATCAGCTACCGCCGCGGCGGCCGAACGCGATCCGGCGAACGCGACGCTCGCTGGCATGCACACGTCGAAATCGAGCGACGCCGTTACCTGGAACTGAAATCGTCGTTCCTGGAAATGGCCCCCCATCGTTCCGTCGATAGACTCGCCCTGGCGTTCTACGGTAGATGCCTAAACTGTGCGCCAGTTTTTTGGTGGCGGCGGATTCCGTTGCGGCTCTTCGCGCTCTTGATTTTCGACTGCTCTATCGCCGTCGGCTGCTGCCATGCTCAATAAGTCAATCCACAATCAGAAGAAACTGTTTTGCATCTCCAGTTGCGTGGCTGTTCAGACTTCGACGAGCAGGACCCTCTTTGTCCATGCGCAGCATGAAACACCAAGGTTTTGTTCAAACCTCGTTGCATCCGCGGGATGAAGAGAAGAAATGCCAGGCCGACGCGCTCGCTTCCTTTAGCCACTGGGCTGAGGCAGCACCGCATCTAAGACTCCTGCCTTGTGCTTGGATTTCGCGATCCGCTTCACGGCCCGAGCAAAGCAACTACCGCCCCGCTCCTCCCAACGGGCCACCTCGTCAATCAAGCTCGACAGCGTCATCTTCTTCAGATAGTTTCGCAACGACTCCATCACACTGGTGATGATGCTTCGACGACGGGCACCCGCGACGGTCTTGCTTGTGCGGCCCGTCTCGCGAGCCGTGGCGCTGCCGCGAAGGGTCCGCTCCGACTCATTGTTCGTGCCCGACACAGCGTGGACTTCCCCATTGGGCTGACGAACCGCAGGCGTCCTTACAAAGGAAAACAACTCCTGCTTTAGCAGCAAGTTCATCACTTCGTTGCAGAGCAGACGATAATCGTCCGCGTGCCCTTGGAGTTTGGGACACTCCGCGAACCACAGGGGACCGCAAAGCTCCAACACCTCATCCTCCAACTCCGCCACTTTCCGCTGGCATCCGGCGTCGCTGAGCCGTCCATCCTGCGGAATCTTGCACGCTTTACGGTAGATGGCTAAAAGGCCGTCCGTCAGCCGACGATACTCGGCATCCTCCGGCGCCAACAGCGTCAGCTTGATCGCCTTGCGAAGCAGATGCGCCCAGCACTTTTGAGCGTGAGTAAAGTTCCCGTAGACCGCCGCGTTGTCGGAAATCAACAAGCCGGCGAACTCCTCCGAATCCAGAAGCTGCTTGAGGGTCTCGCCGTCTTTATGCACGCCATAGAGAATCACTCTTGCCTTCTCGGAAAGAAATGCCCAAACACTGTTGATGCTCCAACGGGTTTCATCCGCATGCACCACCAAGGAGTTGGCCAACAAAGTGCAGAGGTGATCGAACTCTTTCTCCCACTGACGCGCCAATTGATTGAGCAAGGCGTCCGCTTGCGATTTGCTGAGCTTGAGGTGTTGAAAGAAGTTCATCAACAAGCAGACCTTGTCGATCGACAAGCCGACCATGTAGACCTGATAGCCAATCGCCAGCACGATCTCCAAGGAGAACTCACTTCGCCCAAAGGCGTTGGGGATTTTTCCATAGCGGTCTCCACCGGCGCGATAAACTTCGTAGGCCACGCGCACGGCGCGGCCGTCTTCCAGTTGCCAGATGGGCCGGGTATGCGAGAGCCAGCATTCCTCCGGGGAGCATCCCTCGGGATAAACCTGTTCGATGCGTTCACAGGATTTGAGCTTTTCTGCGGTGCTGACGCGTCCGGCGCCTCGCGGCTTTTTGCGTTTGGCCTTGGGCTTTTTGTTGCGCTGCCGCTTTTCCTCGGCATTTACCGAGAAGGACTGATCAGTCTTCTGAGTGGATCCGCTGAAAGAGGCGCCTTTTTCAAGCTCAGCAATGCGGGCCAGAGCCGCCGCGAGTTGCTTCTTCAACTGGTCGATCAGCCGCTGCTGAGATTGCAGCAGTTCCACCAGCCGCGCCAGATCGATTCGGCCTTGCTCCACATCGCCCTTAAGCTGGTCAACATCCATCCCCAAGTGATACTCATCCTTGCTGAGTCAAGCAAGGGGCAGCATAGTTTGGACAGCTACGTTTCGGAACGCCACCAAGCGAGCCTGTCGGCGCCTCTTTACCGCTGGTACTGGTTTCTCAACATGGATCTGGGGCTTCACCTCCTGATCAAGTTGTTCGCGGCGGTCCTGCGAAGCAAGCGGCTGGTTCGGTTTCTTTTCCGACGCCTGTTGCCCCTGGCGGTCTTCCCCCGCTGGGTCGTCACGGACCGCAGTGACCGGATGCTGGTCATGGAACACGAACTGTTCCGTCACCTGGAAATGGAAGTCTTTGTGCCTGCCGCTCAAATTGTGCCCGCCGAGTACGTCGCGCAAGTGCTGCAAGTCGCGGACGGTTCGAAGGTCGGGCTGTCCGCTGCCGTGCGGGAGAAGCTCACGAGAATCGGCCTGCTCGAAGCCTTGGAGGGCCTCCAAGGGACCTACTGCCATCACTACGCCGTCTGCTTCCGGCGAGTTCTCGCGGACGACACTCTGATCTCGATGAGCTCCGGCAGTGAGGATTGCTGGTACTCGATCAGTTTCATCACCTATGTGCAGCCGCGTGAGCCTTTCTATGGCCTGGCCCGATTTCTGGCGGCGAGCATGGCCAAGTTATTTGGCGCCAGACTTCATTGGGGCAAGTGGTTTCCGCTCGAGGCCGAAGACGTGCGGCCGATGTACCCGGCCTTGGCGGAGTTTCAGGACATCTGCCAGCGGTTTGATCCACGGGGCGTGTTCCGGAACCAGTACGTGACTTCTGTCCTCGGTTTGCCCGCAGCGACAACGGTAGGAGAAAGATCGCAGCCAATCGCTATCCAAGGGATAGCCAAAGAAATACTCTAATTCCGTCGGGTCTAACTGTCGCCAAATCACCATCTTCTTGCCGCCTACCCTCTAACCCCAATTCCGAAAATGATCACTCGCCGCACTTTTCTCACAACCTCCGCTCTCGCCCTGGGCGCGACCGCCCTGCCGGCCCTCGCTCAGACTGCCAAGCCTAAGAAAACGGTCCTCCTGCA
>JBGTHE010000254.1:0-3120 GCA_041746335.1 Lysobacterales bacterium
TTATCGTGCCACTGCGATCGCGTCGCTCGGCGGCTGCCTATAGCAAGATCTGGACGGAAGAAGGCTCACCCTTGCTCGTTTTCACTTTACGCCTGGCAAAAAAACTCGCGGATCGCCTGCGCGCGCAGGCCATTGTCTCCGCCGGTATGCGCTACGGCGAGCCGTCTATCGCTGCTGCACTGGCAGAATTTCACTCTGCGGGAATCGAGAGGCTGGTGGTCCTGCCGCTGTATCCGCAGTTTTCCGGCACCACCACAGCTTCCGTATTCGATGCGGTGGATGCGGCGTTGCAAGCCATGAACTGGCAACCTGAGCAGCATCGGGTTGAGCACTACTACCAGCATTCGCATTGGGTCAAAGCCGTGGCGGATTCTATTGTCGATTTTCAGCAAAAGAACGGCAAAGCGGACATGCTCCTGTTTTCTCTGCACGGTATCCCTGAACGATATGTGCAGAACGGTGACCCTTATGCGCAGCAGTGCCGCGACAGTGTCGCTGCTATCGCGCTACAGGCTGGCCTTGATGATGGGAAGTGGCTACTCACTTACCAGTCGCGTGTCGGGCGCGAGCCCTGGTTGCATCCATATACGGACCAGATACTCGAACAGCTGCCAAAGCAAGGTGTGCAGCATGTGCAGGTTGTTTGCCCTGGATTCGCGGTGGACTGTCTGGAAACCCTGGAAGAGATTGCCATGCAGAATAGGGAGCTGTTCGAAGAATCAGGTGGCAAGATGCTCCAGTACATTCCCGCGCTGAATGATGATGAAGCGCATGTTGAGGTATTGGCCAGCCTGGTGGATACGAACATTTCCTGAGGGTTGGATGGCAGACGTCGGGACGAGCCTTGCTCGCCATTGTCGTGGACTGTCGGCAGCAAGGCTACCTCCTACGCCAGAACCACTCTTGTAGGAGCGAGCCTCGCTCGCGACAAGAACGCCTGAGTGGCATAATCCCGGGTTGTTCTAATTATCAACCTGGTGAGCCCGTCATGACCCAGCCCGTTTCCTTCGAGTTGCGCGATAACATCGCGCTGATCAGCATCGACAACCCGCCTGTTAATGCCCTGTCCCAATCTGTCCGGGCCGGCTTGGTTGACGCCTTTACCCAGGCACAGAATATTTCCGCAAAAGCAGTGGTGCTACATTGCCTGGGCCGTACGTTCTTTGCTGGCGCAGATATTCGCGAATTCGGCAAACCGCCAATGGACCCCTGGTTGCCCGCGGTTGTCGATCTTATTGAGGCCACGAAATTGCCGGTGGTAGCCGCCATTCATGGCACTGCCTTGGGCGGTGGCCTGGAAACGGCGATGGCCTGTCATTATCGCATCGCAGTGAAAGATGCCCGGCTTGGCTTGCCCGAAGTCAGCCTGGGCCTTCTGCCGGGAGCCGGCGGCACACAACGTGCGCCGCGCTTGATGGGTGTACAGGCAGCTCTTGAATTGATGGTCAGCGGTAAACCCATCACGGCGCCACAAGCGCTGGCTGCAGGATTGGTCGATCGTATTGCCGAGGGTGACCTGTTGCAGGCAGCACTGGATTGGGCAGGTGAGTTGGTCGCGCAATCTGCAGCACCGCGCCGCAGCTCTGAATTGCCAGTGGACATCTCCTCCCTCGACGCAGATTTCTTTGAGCAATATCGCCAAGCCGTGAAGAAGAAAACACGCGGCTTGCCTGCACCCCAGGCCATCATCAACTGTGTAGAAAAGGCCACTACAGGCACTTATGCAGAAGGCTGTGTGCTGGAACGCGAAAGCTTCACCCGACTGATCAACTCACCTGAGTCCAAAGGTTTGCGCCACGTGTTCTTTGCGGAACGTGAAGCAGCGCGGGTGGATGGGCTTGACCCAGCCATTCCTCTGCGGCCCATCAGGCAGGTGGGCATCATCGGCGCAGGCACCATGGGCGGCGGTATCGCCATGAGTTTTGCCAATGGAGGCATTCCGGTGATTGTGCTGGAAATGAACCAGGAGGCATTGGATCGTGGTCTCGGCCTTTGCCAGAAAAATTACGACACTTCGGTGCAAAAAGGGCGAATTACTGCAGAGCAGGCAACTGCCTTCATGGGCCACATCAGCGGCACCACAGACTACGCCGATCTTGCTAACGCCGACCTGGTTATCGAAGCGGTATTCGAGAACCCGGACATCAAGAAAACCGTGTTCAGGCAGCTGGATCAGGTTTGCAAACCAGGTGCCATCCTTGCCACCAATACTTCTTACCAGGACGTTAATAAAATCGCTGCGGCCACCCAACGTCCGGAGGATGTGCTGGGCATGCATTTTTTCAGCCCGGCCAATGTAATGAAACTGCTGGAAGTCGTGCGTGCTGACAAAACGGCAGACGACGTGCTGGCCACTGTAATGAAGCTCGCAGTAAAAATTGGCAAGGTGCCGGCGGTTTCACGCGTCTGTTATGGCTTTATCGGCAATCGCATGCTGACGGGATATTTCCGCGAAGCTCAGATGTTGTTGCTTGAAGGCGCGACACCGGCGCAGGTGGATTCCGCCATGGAACAGTTCGGTATGGCCATGGGCCCGATTGCGGTGGGTGATCTGGCTGGCCTGGATGTGGGCTACAAGGCCCGCCAGGCATTGCCGGAACCTTCGACTCATCCGGCTTACAAGGTTTCGGACCAGCTGGTTGAGGCCGGTCGCATGGGGCAGAAAAGCGGTGCGGGTTTCTATCGCTACGATCCAGCCACACGCCAGCGGCAAGAAGATCCTGAAGTACTCGCCATGATCAAGGCGGAAGCGGAGCGCCTGGGTATTCCCCAACGGACCTTCACTGCGGACGAAATTGTGGAACGTGCCCTCTATCCCTTGATCAACATCGGTGCGGAAATCCTGCAGGAAGGGATTGCCCAACGCTCCAGCGATATCGACATTGTCTACCTGTACGGGTACGCCTTCCCGGCGCATCGAGGCGGCCCGATGTTCTATGCGGACACAGTTGGCGCGAAATCCATCTACGATAAAATCTGCGAATTCCGCGACACGCTGGGCCGTCCAAAGGATTTCCAGCCTGCGGCGCTGCTTGAACAACTGGCTCAATCGGGTGGCCGTTTCGGCAGCTGACTATAAGGGGCTTAGTTTACGAGCCCGACGGCGGTAAGAGCTTCCGA
>JBGTHE010000255.1:0-2821 GCA_041746335.1 Lysobacterales bacterium
GTTGCAACAGTTCGTCACTGTTGCCAGCGTTGGGGTGCACCAACAAATTCCGCACACCACCGGCATTGGCAGTGGTCTGCAAACCCAGGCGCCGGGCCGAATAGCTCGAGAGAATATAGCGCAGCAATTTACCGTCAGTGACCAGGTCGCTTTCACGGGTTGCAACACCTTCATTGTCAAAAGCCGAGCTGCCCAGCCCGCGTAGTAATCTGGGATGCTCGCTGATGTGCATCCAGGCAGGAAAAATATCTGTGCCCACCGCATCCTTGAGGAAGGAGGCATTACGATACAGGGCTGAACCAGAAACCGCAGACAGCAAATGTCCGATCAGGCCTTTGGCAATTTCAGCGGCAAATAGTATGGGCATCTGGCCCGTTTTTAGCTGACGCGCACCTAAGCGGCGCAGAGTACGGCGAGCCGCTTCCTCACCGGTAAGCTGTGGATTCTCCAGCGCTGCCAGATCCCGACTGGTATCGTAGCTGTAGTCGCGCTGCATGCTGTCGCCCTGGCCAGCAATCAGGACGCAACTTTGGCTGTAACGCGTGCCTGCACTGCGGCCCACGAACCCGTGGCTGTTGCCATAAACCCCCATGCCCAGACCGGCCTCAAAACTGGCACCTTCTGAATTGCTGATGAGATTATCTTTCAGCCCTGCTGCTTCACATTCGCGCGCTCGGGCGATGGCCCGGTTAGCGTCCAGCGGTGTGGGATGCCAGCTGTGTAGGTCAGGGAAGTCCGTTGCCAGCAGCTCACTTTCAGCCAGGCCGTTGCAGGGATCCGGCTGAGTGAATCGGGCGATATCCATGGCCCGATCGACGCAGGCCGCAATAGTCTCAGGCACCAGATCGGCACTGCTGGCATGGGCCTTCTGCTTGCCCAGGTAGACTGTGATGCTGACTGAGCGGTCCTGCATGTGCTCCAGGGTTTCTACTTCGCCGTGGCGGACCGTCACCGACAAACCTTTGCTGGTGTGCGCGGAAACTTCAGCCTGCGTGGCGCCTGCCTGACGGGCCCTGTCCAGGGCCGCAACCACGCAATCCTGCAAGGTGTTGAGTTCCGATTCCCGGTCAATACCACCCTGGGTTAATATGTTGGCATCAGGCATAGCATTCATCCCTTTTCATTAAACCCAGTTTTCCGGAATCCAGCATTGTGGCGCGAATCACCAAATTCCAGATAGATACGACCGTTGGCGAAACCGACTCCAATCTCGAGGAAATCCCGGAGGTCAGCAAAAGCCAATTAAAACGGGACGCCCTGGAAAAGAAATCACTGGCCGCTGAGTTGATTGCATTGGGCAACAAGCAATTTGCCAGTGCTCCGCTGGATGAAGACCTTCGTGAAGAAATTCGCGCAGCGCGCAAGATCACTGCACATGTGGCGCGCAAACGCCAGTTGCAGTTCGTTGCCAAGCGATTGCGCAATTCCGACACTACTGAAATCGAGCAATATCTGGAAAACCTGAATGCCGACGCCAGCCAGTTGACACAAAGGCACCATCGCGCAGAAAGCTGGCGAGATTTCCTGATCAGCGGTGGTGACGACGCCCTGGCTGAATTCCTGCGACTCCGACCGGATGCCGACCGCCAGGCTCTGCGGCAACTCATACGCAATGCCACGCAGGAGCTTGCTGCAGGCAAGCCGCCGGCCGCAGCGCGCTCATTGTTCCGTATGCTGCGTGATCTGGACAGCACCGCAGCATTAGCGGCGTGTCCCTGATACGGGCAGACGTGGCAGGCACAAGTCATTCATGCGTCAGTGCCGCCAACGGTCAGCCCATCGATGCGGAGTGTAGGCTGACCCACACCTACCGGAACACTCTGCCCCTCCTTGCCACAGACGCCGACACCAGAATCCAGCTTCAGATCATTTCCTATCATGGATACACGCGTCATGGCCTCAGGACCATTACCAATCAAAGTGGCTCCACGGACCGGTCGGGTCACTTTGCCATTCTCGATCAAATAAGCTTCACTGGCTGAAAACACGAAACGACCGGAAGTGATATCCACCTGACCTCCGGCAAAGTTGACTGCGTACAAGCCGTTTTTTACGGAGGCAATGATTTCTTCCGGTTCGTGCTTACCCGGCAGCATGAAGGTATTGGTCATTCTGGGCATAGGCAAGTGAGCAAACGACTCGCGCCTGCCATTGCCGGTCAGCGGCATTTTCATCAGGCCCGCATTGAGTTTGTCCTGCATATAGCCTTTCAGCACTCCGTCTTCTATCAACACAGTCTGCTCGGTAGGTGTGCCCTCATCGTCTACCGTCAAGGACCCCCGGCGCTGTTCCAGCGTGCCATCGTCCACCACAGTTACACCCCTCGCGGCTACCTGTTCGCCCAGGCGGCCGGAGAACGCCGAAGTCCCTTTACGATTGAAATCGCCTTCCAGGCCATGCCCCACCGCTTCGTGCAACAGCACACCCGGCCAACCTGGGCCCAACACTACGGTCATGGTTCCCGCCGGGGCGGCCTCCGCTTCCAGATTGACCAGAGCCTGGCGCACCGCCTCATCGGCAAATTTTTGCCAGGCGTTATCCAGCAGTAGCTCACGATAGCTGAAACGACCGCCACCCCCGTCATTGCCCTGCTCTCGCCTTTTACCCTTTTCGGCGATCACAGAAACATTCAAACGGACCAGCGGACGAATATCGGCCGCCAGGGTTCCATCGGTATTGGCTACCAGAATGGTTTCATGGGTTGCCGCGAGGCTGACTATTACCTGGCTGACGCGCGCGTCACGCGAGCGGGCATAAGTATCAATCTGCCGCAGCAGGTCTACTTTCTCTGCAGCACCCAGCACCAGCATGGGATCGTCTG
>JBGTHE010000256.1:0-2930 GCA_041746335.1 Lysobacterales bacterium
TCCCGCCCCACTTGTTCTTTATGCCGCAAAAACTCTGAACAAAAAATCAGAGTATCTTTGTTTCTACCTTTTGAATTTTCCCGGCACCTGGATTACTTGCCTGTCTTCCAGCCGGTAGGCAGTCAAGCGGCCGCCCCAAACACAGCCCGAATCCAGCGCTATGTAGCGTTTTTTGACGCGTAAACCCAGCGCAGCCCAATGGCCAAAGGCAATGAACACTTCGCGGGTTGCACGGTGTGGATGTTTGAACCAGGGGAGCCAGGGGCCTTCAATCGAGCCCGGTGGGCCGCTGGCAGTCCAGGGTATCCGGCCTCGGGTATCACAGAAACGTATGCGGGTAAGAATGGCAGCAATCATCCGCAGACGCTCAATACCTGTCCGTTCCGGCGTCCAGCCTCGACCCTTGCCTTTGTTCATCCTGGCCAGGAATTCCTTGCGCTGATCTGAACGCAATAGCTGTTCCACCTCGGCGGCAAAAGCCAGAGTAGCGGCCTCGGTCCACTGGGGTACAATGCCGGCATGCACCATCAGCAGATTATGTTCCACCGACTTTAACGCCAGCGGTTGCAGATTCAACCAATTGATCAATCGGGCACGATCAGGCGCTTGCAGGACGACGCGAAATTCATGATTGGGAGTATTGCCGTGGGTAAACTTGCTGTCGTCCGCCAGCAGGCACAAATCGTGATTGCCAAGGGTGACGGTGACGCGGTCCCCGAGATCTGCCAGCAAGCGTAAAACTTCGAGCGATTGGCCGCCGCGATTCACCAGATCGCCACAGGACCAGATACGGTCCACGGTGGGGTCAAAGTTCAGCTTCTGCAGCAAACGCTGAAGAGCATCGTAACAACCCTGGATATCGCCGATCAGGTAGGTGGCCATGTAAACATTTTTTGTCGGAGTTTTATCGGTCTTGTTTCGGCAATTTACCACAGGCCCCAGCCAGTGACAGGAATTTGCCAGGCAGAAAAAACACACAGCAAAGACTGGCTATGGGGACTGGCGACCGAACATGACTTGCGAACGGGGCAAGCCAGCCGGGATACTGTGCCACATGAGCAGCCAGTCAACCGATCGGGATATTGATGCCGCACTGCAACAACTGGCAAACCGGTTGCGCAGTGGACCTGATCTGCAGGCTCTGACTGGCCTGGCGGAGTTGTTGCGGCAATACCCCGATCATGTCGGAGTATTGCGTTTGCAGGGTATCTGCCTGGTACAAATGGGCAAAGCCGATCAGGCTGAACCGTACCTGGCTCGAGCAACCCTGTTGCAACCCGAGTCTGCTACTGCTGCCAGTGATCATGCCAACGTGTTGCTCAGTCTCAGCCGCTTCGATGCTGCTCTGTCCTTATTGCGTGCACAGGAGCAGAACCTGGATGCAACCGTTGTGCCACGGGACAAGGCTACTTTCTGGTTCAACCTCGGCAGGGCATTCAAACAAACAGGGCAGGCGCAGGAAGCTGTTCATCCCCTGCTGGCTACCCTGGATATCCAGCCGCAACATTATGCTGCTCTGATTGTGTTGGGAGACGTTTATAAGGCATTAGGACAAGCTCAGGAAGCAGCCGCCTGCTATCGCCGTGCGATCATGGTGAACCCCTCAGATGGCACTGCGTGGTGGTCTTTGTCCAATCTCAAGTCCAGTGAGACTGGGGGTAGTTACAGCGATGAGGAATTTTTGCAGTTGCAACATCACAGCAAGGCTGGCAAACCGCTGAGCCAGCAAATGCTGTTTGAATTCGCTCTCGCCAGTGGCTGGGATCAGCGCAAGGAAATCGACCGGGCATTCAGCCACTACCAGTCGGGCAACCGACTCGCACGCCAACGCGAACCCTGGGACAGAAAACAGTTCCGCGTCTGGCTGCAAACCTTGCAAGAAAAGGCAGGCGAATTGCCGTTGTTACCCCGTATAGATATCAGCCAGAGACCCAGGCCGATCTTCATTGTTTCTCTACCACGCTCCGGTTCGACTCTGGTGGAGCAGGTGCTCGCCGCGCATACCCAGGTCACTGCAGCCAGCGAACTACCCTGGATACCGCAATTGATTGCGGAGGAGTCAAGTCGACGAGGACAGGGGCTGAGCCAATGGATAACGACTCTGCAAACAGCTGAGTGGCTCCAGCTTGGGCAGCAATATATGCAGAAATGCAGTCACTGGACCCGCAGCACGCCAGTTTTCACCGACAAGCTGCCCGGCAACCTGCCTTACATCGGCGCCATACTCGCCATGTTGCCGCAAGCCCTGTTGATTGGTGTGCGCCGGGATGCTATGGATGTATGCTGGAGTTGCTATCGCCAGCTGCTAATGGGCGGGTCAGAGTTTCTCTATGATTTTGCCAGCCTGGCCAGCTATTGGCAGGATTTTGAAGCGCACATGGATTTCTGGGAGCAACTTCTTCCGGAGCGGGTGATGTCAGTGCAATACGAAAATCTGGTTACCGAGCCAGAATCTGAAACCCGTCGACTGCTGAAATTTGCCGGCTTGTCATTCGAAGAGGCCTGCCTGAGTCCGCAGGATGCCCAGCGGGCAGTCAACACGGCCAGTGCCCTGCAGGTGCGGGAAGGCATACACACTCGTGGCGTGGGACATTGGCAAGCCTATGCGCATCACCTTGGTGAATTGCAAAAGGCCTTGCTGGCAAAGCCTGAATAATGACAAAAACCCTGTTGCTTAATGCAGCGACTCCGGGGCGGCCAACACAAATTCAGGTATTTCCACTTTAAAGCGTTGACCGTGATCGGTGGTGAATTCATAACTGCCCGCCATGGAACCATTGCGGGTCGGGATCAGCGCGCCGCTGGAGTAAGTAAAGGACTGGCCTGGCTCGAGCCTGGGAGTCTGTCCCACCACGCCTTCACCGTACACTTCTTCAATCTGGCCATTGCCATGGGTAATGATCCAGTGACGGTTCAGTAATCGCACCGCC
>JBGTHE010000257.1:0-5498 GCA_041746335.1 Lysobacterales bacterium
TCACGTAACGCGCGTCGTACCCGGTACAGTCGATCTCTTCGATGGCTTGAAAAACGCCGGCGAAGGCGTCTTCGTTACAACCGTGACTGGATGCCGTTGCGGGGCTCAAACTGGCAATATGTCCCAGGAATTTTTCGCCACTCACACCTTCATCCAAATTCACAAATATGCGGCTCAGATATTCCAGACCGGCAGCTGCATCATTGTTGTCGCGATAACCTATCAGGCCAAAACTGACCTGGTCAGAAAGGCCTGAGGACTCGATGGCCTGGTAAACGCTCTGCATGGTGTTACGGGTGCGCTCAATGTAAGGTCCCATGGAAACGGTGGTGTCGATCACAAATACCACACCGGCGCGGTAGCTCTGGGCGGCTTTGGGATCCTGGAGGGGTACTGATGCCACATGCAGTAATCGGCCCTGTTCGCTACCGATCAGTACGTCTTCATGGTCAAGAATGGGCACCAGATAAAAGTTGCGACGGATGTCGATGAACTCGGGGGGCTGGATGGCGATCACGGGAGAGTCGCTGGGATCGCCTTCGGCTGCTTTATTACGTAGTGCTTCATAAGCCCGGGCATCCTGTTTCTCGACCAGGTTCTTCAAAGAATCCCGATCACCAAACAGAGGCACACGGGAATTCTTTGCAGGGTCCTTGAAACTCACCGTCAAGGCCTGGTTCCAGTCTATGGCGGAGCCAGCTGCCATCCAGCCATCTATGCTCCCGTCACTGTCATAGCCTACCTGAAGCCAATCACCGGATTCGTTGTTGGTGCGCTGGTAGACATAAAAAACGGTAAACGGTGAAACATCCGCTAACGAGTTCGAGGTATTAGCTGGTTCCTCCATGAGCTTCGCGCCAGGAATGGCGATGACTCGCTGAAAAAGTGTTTCCTTGCCTTCCATGATCAGCGGACGGGGATTTTGTGCTGCGGTGCAGACGCTGAAACTCAGCAGAATGCCGGCAACCAGAACGTTGAGCCAATGGGCGTTTGATAATTTCATAGTTTGATTACTCTTGGCCACTAACCTTGAAGCGGACCCCAATTCAAAGCTGAATTCAGTACCGGATACGGTGCGCACGATTATTGCCACTGCAGTAGCAGTTGCTCTGCCTCCAGGTCGCCTGCTTCGGACGCTTGCTGGGCCCATGCACGCAATTCTTCGAGACGAACATCAGCTTGGGAATCGCCAGCTTGAGAAGCCTGCTGATACCACTTAAATGCCTGGAATGGGTCAGGTTTATCCATCAGGCTGGTGCTTGCATCGAAGTGCAGGGGGTCGTATAAACCGGCCAGTTCAAACGCAGCGGGAGTGTAACCGCCACGGGCGGCAAAGAAATACAACAATTGGGCATCGGCCAGCTTGCCTTCAGCCCGCAGGCTGCGTGCCTGATCCAGCGCCGCGGCATAATCAGGCGCCTCTGACTGTTGTTGCGCACTGATGACTTCACGGGCTACTTCCGGCACGGCTTCTTTGGAGGTGGGTGGTGCAACCTTGGCAGTGTCACGGGAGCCGGGTCCGCTGGAGAAATACCAATAGGCCAGTACCAATAGCAGAATTACCACCCCTGCTGCCAGCCACTGAATGCCGGTGATCGCCATTCCCTGCTGGGTTCGGAGCTCAGAAGTTTGCTTTCTTTCGTTCATGACCTGCTCACTTTTCCGTATTGATTAAGGCAGACTCTGATTAATTCGTCCTTGAATTATCAGAGCACGTCAAACAAAAAGTGTGATTTTTATTTGACTTCATTTTCAATGATTTACAATCACTGAAAACGTCGGCACATCCCTATGCCTAGGAAAACCCTGAATACATCAGAGTTTCCCGAGCCGCTGATGAACCATCATAACGCTGTCACAGACTAAGGTGGAAATCGAGTCTGCACTGTGACGCGGCGCTGAGTCTGTAATACGTGCAGATAAAAACAGCTTACGAACTGTATGATCTACGTTGGTTATCGAAGTTCACGACATGCTCAAAAACAAGCCATTCTGGTTCGGAATTGCCCTCATAGCGGCTTATTTGCTCATCGCTTATCTTGCGGTGCCGCCATGGTTGCAGCCCAGACTGGAGCAATACGTAAAGAAGCAATGGGGCGGGCAACTTCACTTTGAGAATCTGCGGTTTGACCCGCTGACCTGGTCCGTTGACCTCACCGGTGTGCGTCTGGTTTCTGGTGAACAGGGATTGTTTCCGGATATCACGCTGACTGCGCAGTCGGTGCATGTGCGTTTCAATTTCTGGCGCCTTCATGCAGCTGTATCTACCCTGGTTGTGAAGGCTCCGATTATAACCATCGATGGCAACAGCACGCTCATGCCTTCCGCACCTTATCCCTTCGTTACCCAATGGCAGGGCTGGATCAGTAGTCTGGATAAGGAGCATCGGCGAGTTCCCATCCGGCGATGGCGACTGGAAACAGGACGCATGGTACTGAGTTATCCGGGCTCGCAAAAGGCCGACGAGGTAATAATGGACGAGCTGTCGATTCAGGCACAGAAGTCCAATGATGTTGGTCAGCGTGAGTACGAGCTGGCCTTTGCATCAGCAAAGGGCTCCATAACCAAAATGCAAGGCCACCTCGATGAAAAGACACTTGTCAGCAGCGGGCAGTACCAGTGGACTGCAACACTGCCGCAGGATGAGTATTCGGATTTAACCGTCACGGGTGAGTTCAGTATCTCACCTCAAGGCGATTTGTTATTGATCGAACTCGCACAAAGCCAACTGAACTCCGATCAGCTGGAGCGATGTGTACTGGACAGCATGCTCTGCGCAAGAATTTACCCACTGAATGTGAATTTCTCCGCGACATTGCAGGCTGCGACGCAGGGCGTCCGCTTGTTGAGCGCTCAGTTGCAACAAGCTGCATTTGAAATGGATGCAAGCCTGGCGCGGGGAACGATCACCCTTCATCAACAACTGGCATGGGATTCCGCCGACTTACAAATCAGTGCCCTGCCCGAAAGCGAGGAACGGGCAGGTCAAGATATTCTTGCGGGCGACACGCTGGAATTCGAACTGGCACTGCAGCGCACCGGCGATGGGCTGCTGAATGCGCATATGAATTTGACAGGGCGATTTCATCCGCAGTCAGAGCATGCCAGGATGCGGTTTACTTCCCTCGGCGAGCCGGAGTTCCTGGGCGAACTGCAATGGCAATGGATACCTGCGCAACATCCAAAGGAGGCCTACCCACAAGTGGAGCTGCAGTTGCAAAATCCAGGAGCCAGCCTGGCCAAAGATTTTATCGCTGAACAGCTGTCGGCTCCGGTGGCCGCTGGAGCGCTGCAATTGCTGCTCACGGCGAAGTTGAAGGATGAGGAGCTCAGATTTACAGAGAACGTCCGCTTACAGCAAGTGAATACTTCACCAGCCAATGTTGTGCCCGAGTTGTCGCCAAATGTGCCGGCAACTGTGCCGCCCGCCACTCCGCTAACCTCACCCAGGCTGGACGCCGCATGGTTGCTGCCATTGCTGCGGAACCTACAATCAGAAGTTGAATTGGCAATTCCTGAGCAGAACGTTCCCCTTACCGAACAGCTCAGCCTTCAATCGATGATTCAGGCACCCATTCTGGCCTATTTAAATATTGTGGCCGCACAGCCCCTTGAAGGCCTGGCCCAGCAAATGGGTAAGGAAGGGCAGAATCTGGCCGAGGTTCATTTCGAATCAGGAAGCGCTGAGCTCAACGCCACCAGTTCGGAAAGTTTGACGGTGTTGGCTGAAGCTCTCTCGCAACGCCCGGGCCTGGGTGTTGAGCTTGCGGGCGTCTACGATCCCCTGATTGACAAGAAAGCTTTGCAAACTGAGCAGATTCGCACGCATATCGCCTTGGCCACGGCGGCCGAACTGGCGTTTCAGAGTGGGTCCGAGCCTCCTGATTTCAGTGACCCCCGGGTGCATTCGGTAATTGATGAGTTTGCCCGTCAACGGCTGCCCATCAAGGTTCTAAGCGGTTTTTCCGGGCATTTTGGTGAAGCCGATGCTGACCGCGGCGTAGTACCCGAAGGTGATGTCGCGGCCTACTATGCTGCCCTGTTTGAATTACTGGTTGATTATGCGGAGATTCCCCAAGCAGCGTTGACTACATTGGCACGTTATCGCGCCCAGGCGGTGATTGAGTTGTTGGCGGGGCAGGGCGTGTCACGCGATCGCTTGCATGCGGCTCCAGAGCCGCGCAGCAATCCAGCCGAATTGACTGGCGTACCATTGCAGCTACAGTTAAAGATTCACTCGGAAAGTCCGGAGCTGCTGGAAAACAGCAGCTCCGGAGAACTTGATCACGAAAACTAAGCCTTCAGGTTGCCCCCGGATTAAGCTGCAAGCAGGCTTACCAGGCGTTGGCAGAAGACCTGCTGCGGCCATTGGATTTAGACGCTGTTGAACGAGCCTGGCTGGAACGCGACTGGCCTGAGCGCGACTGTTCTGAGCGCGAATCGAATCCTGCAGCCTTCGCGCCGGACCTTGTGCCTGGCTTGGCGTTGCCACCTGGGCCCTGCCTGCTGCCCGAAGCCTTCTGGGCAGTCTTTCCGGAGGAGCGATTACGACTGGCCCCGGCTGTGGGTTTTGCTGAACGCTGCTGTCTGCCCGAGTGCGCATTGTTAGCTGAATGACCGTTGGAACGATTATTGGAGCGACCACTGGGACGGGCGCCAGACCGACCCATGTTGATGGGTTCAGCCCTAATCCTGGGGTCAGGCTCATAGCCAGTCACCACCACCTGATCCAGACGCTGTTGCAACAAGGTTTCAATGTCGCGAAGCATGTCTTTCTCATCCACGCAAACCAGTGAAATGGCATGGCCCTGTTGACCGGCCCGGGCGGTGCGACCAATGCGATGTACATAGTCTTCCGGGACATGGGGCAGGTCATAATTCACAACGTGCGGTAACAATTCGATATCCAGTCCACGGGCTGCCACATCGGTGGCAACGAGAACACGGATGTCGCCTTTCTTGAATTCGTTCAAGGCACGCTGACGCGCCGCCTGCGATTTGTTACCGTGAATCGCCGCAGAACTCAGGCCGTCCTGCTCCAGCTGTTTGGTCAGCCGATTGGCCCCATGTTTGGTACGGGTAAATACCAGCACTTGCTGCCAGTTGCCCTTGCCAATCATGTGCGACAAAAGTTCACGCTTGCGTTCGCGGTCTACTGGATGAACGATCTGGATCACCCGGTCAGCCGTGCTGTTGGGTGAGGCTACCTGGACTTCCGTGGGGGCTTTCTGGAAATCATGTGCCAACTCGCGTATTTCACGTGAAAACGTCGCTGAGAACAGTAAGGTCTGACGCTGCGAGCTGAGTGTTTTGACGATCCGCCGTATATCGTGCACGAAGCCCATATCCAGCATGCGATCGGCTTCATCCAGGATCAACACCTCAATATGGCGCAGATCGATGCTGCGGCGTTCGAGGTGGTCGAGCAGGCGGCCGGGGGTTGCGACAACGATATCGACTCCGCGGCGTAACTGGCTGATCTGGGGATTGATGCTCAC
>JBGTHE010000258.1:0-6523 GCA_041746335.1 Lysobacterales bacterium
AGTCCACCTTGCTCCCGTGTGCTGCTGACGATTTCCTCTGCGATATCGCCGCGGTAAAAACGTTCGTAGGCGGCGTAAATGGCCTCCTTGCGCGTCTTGCCTTCAGCCAGCGCAGCAGCTTCGGCATCAACCAGCTTTTGCAAGGTGGCTTGCAAGTCAGCCTGGCGGAACATCTCACCCGCCACCGGTGCTGCCCGCTGGTTATGGTCGTTCTCATTCAGATGCGGCAGAAATACCCGTTTTGAATCTGGCCATTGGCTGAGTGCCTCCCGTTGGCGTTCGATGTTATCGGCTTGTGCCTGTTCGATGGGGTAGCCCTCGGCCATTTGTATGGAAGGTGCCAGTACCTGCGCCAGGCTGAGCTTGCCGTATTCAGCCAGCATCACCATCAGCCCACCGGGGGTGCCTGGCGTTACCGCTGACAGGGGGCCAAATTCGGGGGGATACAGCATGCCGTGGTCTTTGAAGAATTCCACCGTGGCACCGGTTGGCGCAACACCCAGTGCATTGATGCCTTTGATTTCACCGGTATGCGGGTTGTAAATCAGTGCCTGGGTTTCACCGCCCCAACCGAGGGTATCCCACATGGTGGAAGTTGCGCCCAACATGGCGCAAGCAGCGTCGATGGCATTACCTCCCTGGGCAAACATCAGGGCGCCAGCGGTGGCTGCCAAAGGTTTGCCGGTGACTGCCACCCAATGCTTGCCGTGCAAAACAGGCTTTGCGGTTTTCTGTGCGTAAGCGGCAGGTGCCATCAGCAGGAGTACCAACAGGACAGCGCCAAGCGTCACATTGGCGGAGGGCCTGGTCAGGACGGGGTTGAATTTCAGCATGGGGTCTCACCATCAATTAGTAAAATGCAATGCGGACAAGCATAACAAAGATGTGCATCTTCAGCCTGAAGCCACTCAACGGCCTGTCACCCAACAAGCTGTCACCCAACGGCTGGCACCCAACGGCCTGTCATCCGAAGAAGGTTTGTTCTTGATCCAACGCATGGCGGGCGGTTGCCCAACAATGGCAATATGAAGTCCTTTCTGAACTCCTGGAGGCGTTGGAATGAGTAACAAAGCCACACTTGCGACAGCAATCGCCGTTTTAACGGCCGTCACTATGGTGATGGTGGCGCGCTCCAAGGAGCAGCCGGTCAAAAACTTCGTATTACCTGAGGGTGATATTGAGCAAGGCCGGGAAGTTTTTATTGCGTTCAATTGCTATCGTTGCCATGACATTGCCGGCGTGGAGTTGCCCGAACGCAAAAACGAACCCCCGTTTGTAGTGCGGTTGGGTGGAGAGGTAATGCGGGTCAGGGATTATGGGGAGTTATTGACAGCCGTTGTTAACCCAAGCCATGTGATTTCGCCCCACTACAAAACCAAACTGGAACAGATTGGCAAAGATCCGGACCAATCTCCAATGCCTTATTACGGCGACATCATGACCGTGACTGAGCTTACGGATCTGGTTGAATTCTTACATGCGCACTACACACGCTTGCTGCCCGACTATTACCAGAGCCATTACATACATCCCTGATTCAGACTGGATCGTAGCTGCGCCAATTCACGATACCGACTGGGAATATCGTCGCGTTCCGCTGCGCAGCGTAAATCCCTCAGATTCTGCAGGGACTGTATCAGCACGTGCAAAGGTGGACCACTGGCGGTCAGATGTTCCAGACTTTCTTTGGGTAAGTGGGCAGCCGGGCCTTCGATGTACTTCTGCACCAGACGGTCGTGATGTTGGGCGGCCGCTCTGCCATGCATCTCTACTACCTTCAAAAAAGCTTCGAGATTGCGGCGATACCATTCATCCTGTGCGTGCTCAGCACGCAGGGCAAGAAACTGATTCATGAAGCTGGTTCGGCGCATGCAGTCTTTAAGCAGGGCCTGATCTTCAGGAAGCATGAACAGGAACTTGTCAGCCAGGAGTTGCGCGTAGCTTGGATTGTCCGCACTGCAAACCCCAAGCAGCACATCAATCACATTGATTCCGGCAAAATCGCCGGCATTGGCGCCACGATGTACCTTGGAGCCCACACGATAGGGTTTGTAGTAGGGACGCACGGAAAAGAAAAAACGCTCAGCATCAAGTTCATCAAACAATCGATCGTTCCATTTGGCTACCTGCTCCAGAGCGATGCCGGCATCTTCAAACAGATGCATGGCAAGCGGATGCGATACCCCCAGCGGCAACACTCGGCGCAGCGCATCAGCGGTGCGCATATACGCAAATACTCCCAGCGCGTTGTAGTCAACGAAAATTCTCTCATCATCCAAATTTGTGAAGCTTCGATATGAGCCGTCAATTGCGCGGTTATTGGTGGTCAGGTGGCTGCTGGCAAATCGGGGACTCACTCCCAGCAAGGTGGAAATGTGCAGGGCCAATGCCGAAGCCTCGGTAAGCGGTGAGGTTTGTTCGCGAGATGGCTCAGTAATCTCATGCCGGCGACAGGCGGCCATATAAAGCCCGACCGAGCCCAGCAAATCATAAGCCGACTCAAAACCTTCGTCGGTGCTGCCTTCTTTTAAAAGGGCAGACACGTGAATCCGGCCATCTGCCAGCAAGGCATCGCGGATGGGTTGCCCTTCGGCCGGGATCTGTAAGTTTTGACTGTGCTTGAAGTAAACGTTTTCAAGCTCGGTATTCATGTCCCGAAAATCGTTACGAATCCATTGGTCAAAGGCGACGGTGTTGGCTGACATCACATGACTCCGGTTGGTGACCGTTAGCAAGGCGTTCATCATAGCGCTCCGGGGTTTGCTTGATCCATCATGCGAAAGTTAGGAAAAGGAACGTTAATCGAAGCATGTTTCGGTTTCCTGGTTTTCAGATTGGGTTAGATGTTAATGGCCGCTCCGATTAATGGACCCTCGAAGAATCAGAGCACATCCAAAAAAAGTTGTGGCCTCAAGTCTACCGCCGGGCGTTCTGCGAGCAAATTTTTTATTCACCCGATTCGGGTCTGAATCCCCACTTGTACATGCATCTGATGCTGCCGTGGCAGCGCAAAATTGCTAAAGTCAATATTGCCCGGAAAGTCAGCACAGGAGCAAACAGATGACCAAGCACAGCAAACCCTTTCTTCCCATCGATGACCGTCCATTGGATACGCGTCTGCCGATCATCCTGGACAGCACTTCCAACGGCGAATTCATGCCCATTCCGCTCACTGAGCGGGAGAACAAAATCAACCAGCTGGCGCTGCAGCAGGCTGATTACGCTGCACGTCGCACCGGCCGCAGTCGTCGCGATTTCCTGGCCTCAACTTGCGGCGCTGCTGCTACCTTACTGGCCTTCAACCAGGCACATGCCTTTGGCAACGGAACCGAACCGGCTTTCGATGTTCCGGCGGAAGCTGCTTTCGACCTGGAGTTAGCGGCCAGTAAGCTGGAGGGCCAGGAGTTCATTTTTGACATTCAGGGCCATTATCTGCCGCCGGATCTGGCGCGTACCCTCAAGCCCAGGTGCAGTGCGGAGCATGACCTGCTCAGCCCGGCGTACATGAGTTGTATGGGTGCCGATGATTTCATCAAGGATGTGTTTCTCGACAGCGATACTGATCTGATGGCCTTATCGTTTATTCCCTCGACTCTGGAAAACGAACCTCTGTCGATTGAGGAGGCTGCCAAAACCCGCGAGATGGTTGATCAGCTGGGAAGCAGCCAACGATTGTTACTGCATGGCCGTTGCAATCCCAACCAGCCTGGCGATCTGCACCTGATGGACGAACTGGCGGAGAAATGGAAGGTAGCAGCTTTCAAGTGCTACACCCAGTATGGGCCGGACGGTAAAGGCTTCTTTCTGAGTGATGCGAACACGGGAATTCCTTACATCGAGAAAGCTCGCAAACTGGGCGTGCACAATATCTGCGTTCACAAGGGCTTTCCCTTTGGTAAAGAGTCTTATGAGCATTCATTGTGTGACGACATCGGCAAGGTAGCGAAGCTCTACCCCGACATGAATTTCATGATCTACCACTCCGGCTATGTGCCCGGGCAGGCAGAAGGGGCCTATGATCCTGACCACAACGAGGGTATCGATTCATTAGTTCGCACCGTGATTGAAAATGATGTAGCGCCCAACAGTAATGTCTACGCCGAACTGGGCAGCACCTGGCGTTTCGCTTCCATGCGGGACCCTCAAAGCGCAGCGCATTTGCTCGGCAAGTTGTTCAAGTACGTCGGCGAGGACAATGTTCTTTGGGGCACGGATTCGGTCTGGTATGGCTCGCCGCAGGACCAGATCCAGGCATTCCGGGTTTTCCAGATTCCGGCAGAACTGCGCGAGGCTCATGGTTACCCGGAGATCACTCCCCAACTCCGCGCCAAAGTGTTTGGTTTGAATGCCATCGTTCCTTACCGTATCAGCGTCGACGAGGTATTGCGCAGTGCATCCCGTGATTCACTGGCACAACGTCGCGCCGACTACCGCAACCATGCCCAACCGCATTTCGCCACCTACGGGCCGAAAACCCGAAGGGAGTTTTTCAAGTTGCTGGATATGAATGGCGGGAAGATGACTTGAGGGCGGGCAATCACCCAGTAGCTCAGGGGCTTGACCAAAAGTCATTTGCCTAACCGTCCTTCCAGACTTTTTGTGCAGGGATGCACTTAGATCGCGGAGCACAGGATGTGCGAGAGCGATCAGGAAGCATACCTTTGGAATCCGGGGGCCGTCCTATCGCGGGACTGGATTCCAACCCCGGATCAAGTCCGGGGCTGGAATTGACGGAATAAGAAGAAGCGGGTTTGGAATGACGGAATAAGGTTTTTGCAGGTAATGTGGACAAATTACCTGTCCAGAATGTGATTGGTTTTAGGTGTATAAGCTTCCGCTTCTTCTTTCGTGAGCTGAATAACTTTCAGCGTCCAGTTCATCAGTGTGGCGTCCACACGAAAGTAGAAGCGTCCTGATTGATTGAACATAACCACACCATTACTCGGCATTTTACGACGAACTACCACGCCTTCGTGAGCACCGGTACCCGCGTTGAACAGCGCAACATCAACCGCCGTCATTTCATTGGCATCTCCCGAGATTCGCCAATCCACGATCCACGGATCCCGCACCTCAAACTCCAGCGTATTGCTGCTTCGGCTGCCTTTGAACTCCTCAATCAGTTCTTCAGCCTGAACAGCCAGCGGCGCCATAACCGCTGCGGTGCAAAAGAACCGGATGATTGCTTTTTTCATTCTACTCGCTCCCTCGGCTCTGCCCCTTGGCGGCAAAGACACTGATTCCGTTACACTACTCTGCCTGAGCCGTGCATCGCCTTTCAAACCCACTACATTCAAGAGTAAAGCCGTGTCTGAGACCATCAAACCCCAAGAACGCTTCAGCGGTACCGACCGTTATGTTGCTACCGAAGATCTGGCCATCGCGGTCAATGCTGCCGTCACTCTGGGTCGCCCATTGTTGATCAAGGGCGAACCGGGCACGGGTAAAACCCAGCTGGCAGAAGAAATTGCCCGCAGTCTGGATAAACCCTTGCTGCAATGGCACATCAAGTCCACCACCAAAGCCCAGCAAGGCCTGTACGAATACGATGCGGTGGCGCGCCTGCGCGACTCTCAACTCGGTGATGAACGCGTGCACAATATTGCCAACTACATCGTCCGCGGCCCCTTGTGGGAGGCCTTCGAGCACGAGCAACAACCCGTACTGTTGATTGATGAGATCGACAAAGCAGACATTGAGTTCCCTAACGATCTGCTGCGCGAGCTGGATCGCATGGAGTTTTACGTTTACGAAACCCACCAGACCGTGGTTGCCCGCCATCGCCCCATCATCGTAATAACCAGCAACAACGAAAAAGAGCTGCCCGATGCGTTCCTGCGGCGTTGTTTCTTTCATTACATCCGCTTCCCCGACAAGGAAACCATGGCGGAGATTGTGGATGTGCATTACCCCGGATTGAAAAAGGAGTTGCTAAAAGAGGCGCTGGAGTCTTTCTACCGTTTGCGCGATGTACCCGGGCTGAAGAAAAAACCTTCGACTTCCGAATTGCTGGACTGGCTGAAGCTGCTGCTCGCCGAGGATATTCCCCCTGAAGCCCTGGCCGGTGACGATCGCCGCAAGATGCTACCCCCGCTGCATGGCGCATTGCTGAAGAATGAGCAGGATGTGCACCTGTTTGAGCGGCTGATTTTCCTGCATCAGCGGGAAGGCAGGTAACAGAGTCATGGCCGGGAGATTCGGGCGTTATTGAGATGCTAGTCGATTTTTACTATGCCCTGCGCGATGGCGGCCTGAAGGTTTCCGTTACTGAGTACCTTTCCCTGTTGGGTGCGCTCAGAGCGGGTTTAGCTGATTACAGCCTGGACCAATTCTATTTCCTGGCACGCACCTGCCTGGTCAAGGACGAAGCGCATTACGATCGCTTCGACCGGGTGTTCGGTGCCTATTACAAAGGCATCGAGCAGGCTTTTGGCCCGGCCGGGGCTGAAATTCCGGAAGATTGGTTGCGCGCCCAGGTTGATCGGCTGTTCAGCGACGAAGAAAAAGCGGCGCTGAAAGCGAT
>JBGTHE010000259.1:0-3096 GCA_041746335.1 Lysobacterales bacterium
CAATAGCTTGAGTGAACTAGCACCTGTAAAAGCACGGAACTGTCAGGAGATTGCTCTTCATCTCCGATAAGTTTTTGGGGAAACTCTACCGCTGCTCCTTCCTCCAGCAAAGCCAGTCGAAAGCGTCGTTCGGTATCGGTAACCTGAGTATGGCGTGACACCAACAGCACAACCACCAGGCTGATGACCATGCCCATCAGAATCGGATCGAGATAGGCGGGCAACTCGATCAAACCCAGCGTGGACAACAATTTCGGAATTGTATTGCCCAAAAAACCCGACACAATTCCCCAAAAAGCTGCGCTTGCAGTAATACGGCTATTCCAGACGCTCATCAGGGCCACCGGCCCCCAGGCTGACGCAAACAAAGTAGCGCCAAAGTAGGTTAACCAGAAGATATGCTGCTCAATGGTCAGGCAGACTACCAGGGCGATGACGCCTACCAGCAACATCATCTGCCGGCTGAACTTCAACCTGGCCTTATCCTCGGTTGATTTCAATTGGAAAATATCGTTACTGAAATTGAAACCCGCCAGGGAAAGGAATGTAGAAGCCGAAGACAATCCAGCAGCCACCAGTCCGGCCAGAACCAGCGCACCTACAATGGGCGTCAGGATATTTGTGGCGGCCCAAATCAGTACATCCTCTCTCGGCTCGATGGCTTCGTTACTCAGATTCACCGTAGTGGCCGCCGCAAATACCACCAATTGAATAACTGCAATGCTGATTGCCGCAACTGCCGCCGAACGCAGTACCACTTGCTCATTTCTGGCCATCAGATAACGACTGGATTGCCACGGACTGACTGCGGCCACAAAGCTCCAGCCCACGCTGATAATGAGATACCAGATCAGGAAATCAGCGGGCGTCTGCCAGGTTTGACCAGGCCCTGACATCCCATGCCATGACATCAGGTTTGGTTTTGATTCCAGGTGTACAAGTCTTTCCATCGCCGCCAGCCAGCCGCCATGGGTCTCAAAAATTGAAAACATCGCCAGGAAGCTGGCCAGGCTGAACAACAGGAACATCATCGTATCGGTGATAACTACTCCCCGGGAGCCCGAATACAATGTAAACGAGGTATAGCTTGCCCAGGCCAGGATGAGGGCCTGCGTGTAGGACAGCGTTGTGAGGTTGGAAAGAATCAGCGCCACCCCCTGGGTGACAGCAATGAGGTAAAAACCAATCCCCACCACCACCGTTATGCCGGCCACTACCTGTACCCGCCGGCTATCAAAGCGCTCGCCAAAATAGCCCGCAACGGTCAATGCGCGACTGCGTCGCAAGTAGCGGCCAAAGTAGATCGCACCGTATATATAACCAACCAGAAATAAAGCGGGGATTACCAGCCGCCCGGTGTTGAATCCATAGATAAAACCAGCATCACCCAGAAACGTGTTGGTGCTGAGAAAGCTGGCCACCAAAGTGCCAACGATCAGCAAAGTAGGCGCCTGCCTGCCAACAACAAAGTAATCCTCAAGATTCTTGACTTTGCGGCCGGCGTAGTTGCCAATTGCCACATAAGCAAGAATGCTGACAAATATCGTGATGGTGTAAATGTTCATGGAGATCAGCTCCAATCCATATTTGTTCTTATAATTACTATTGAGCTCGCCGATTTCAATCAGGGGGATCCACCAGGTTATTGTACTCGTAGGTCATCAAGGCGTTTATTTTTCAGATAAACTCAAGATTTGTTGGCCCAAATGGTGTGTTTAATTGTTAAAAGCAACAGAAAATTGGTGAAGTAATTGTATTGTTACAATTGGTTATGAAGGTCCGATCCCACCCCGCCACCCGCGAATGCAGCGCCAGCAAGGCCTGGTGATTTCTGTGGCCTGGCCGGCGACGTGCGCGCATACTCAATTCCCAACAGGCCTTCTGGTGCCTGCGGTACGTTCCGGAGGGCCGGTTTGAGCCACATTCGAATTTGGGGGGTCACACTCAGCCTGGCGACCGGACTGTTCGGTATCAACCCTGGGTTACTGCAGGCACAGGTGCTAACACCGCTGGAAGAAGTCGTCGTTACTGCACAACGCCGCCTTGAGAATCTTTACGAGGTGCCGGCATCGATCAGCGTGGTCAGAGGAAATACCCTGCGCGAGGTCGGCGCACGCGACATCTCTGCGCTGGCGGGGTTTGCACCGAACGTATCCTTGGATGGCATCGTAACCACCGGCGGTTCGACCGCCACGTCGATTTATATTCGCGGTATCGGCCAGAGCGACATCCTACAGACTACGGACCCGGGCGTAGGGCTGTTCGTTGACGGGGTGTATGTGGCGCGCGCCGTTGGTTCGCTGCTCGACGTGGCGGATATCGAGCGCATAGAAGTCCTGCGTGGCCCGCAGGGCACGCTGTACGGTCGCAACAGCATCGGTGGCGCCATCAACGTGATCACCCGACCTCCGGGCGATGAATTAGCCATCTCAACCGCTGTAACCGTCGGCAGTGACCGGCGATTGGATTCGTTCCTACGCGTTGATGCGCCACTGTCCGAAAACATATTATCCAAATGGTCACTGGCCAGCTTTGACCAGGACGGTTATGTTCATCGCCCCAACGTCGGTGACAGCCTTGGTGACCGGCACCGCCGGGTGGCGCGGGCACAACTTGTGTACGAGCCAGGAGAAAAATTGAGCCTGGCTTTCTCTGCTGATTACACCCGGGTTGATGAGAGCGGTGTCCCTGCAACCTTGCTGCGCGTCGTGCAAGTCTGTCCATTCGGCGTTTTAAACACCATCGGTGGCTGCGACGGCAATGGCCCGCCAGGCGCTGCGCCGGGGCAGACGTTCCTGTTCAACCGGGTTCCGCCAGTTAACCTATCCGCCGGTGGTGTAGGGCCGGGAATCAGCATCTACGACAACCAGTTTGTACCTGGCAATGCTTTTCTCAATTACGGAACGGGCCGCGAGGCATCCACGCTTGAGCTCTGGGGTGCAAGCGCCACACTGGACTGGCAGCTCGCGACTACCAGCCTGCGCTCGATTACCGCCTGGCGGACCTTCGATGCGCATTTTGTTCGGGATACCGACGCTTCCCCCTATCGTATCGTGCTGCCTATCGCCACCGTCGATCAGCAGCAATTTTCGCAGG
>JBGTHE010000260.1:0-2079 GCA_041746335.1 Lysobacterales bacterium
CACCGGCGTGATGACAAAGCCTGAACGGGTCCCGTAATCATCCAGCCTGCCCAGAATCCGGTCCGGGGGCAGCTGCAAGCCGACTTCTTCTTCCAGTTCGCGTAGAGCTGCCTGTTCCACGGTTTCTTCCCCATCGACCCGACCTCCCGGAAATGCACGCTGGCCGCCATGATTTTGCAAACGTGCTGCGCGAATCGTGAGAATCAGAGCGGCCTCGCTGGCTTGCACCGGAACAAATGGAATGTCGCCCAGATCACAATTTTCCCGGCGGTCAACGATGGTCAGCGCGACCGCGGCACGTTGCTTATCGGCAAGGGGGATGGACAGTAACTCGTGGCCTTGCAGGTGGCTACGGATATGCTCGCGAAGCGTGTCATTAACTGTCAGGTCGATCTTCAATACCTGCATTCCGTAACCATAGCGTTTTGGACGATCTAAAATTACATTGCCAGGCGCTCGGCCAGTGCCAGCAGTGTGTCCGCCAGGCTCTGCAGGCGACCGGTCGCGGCTCCATCCGCTGCGTCTTCAGGCAGCCTTGATTCCAGCATCCGCAATTGCTTGGAAATGGCTTTCGCATCGCCCGTATTGCCTGTGGACTGGGCCTGCTGCAGAACTTTCACAAGCTCGGTAGCCAGTGCTTCAGGCAATGCCTGGTCCCTTTTCAATTGGTCCAGATAAGCCAGTGCCACAACAGGCTCTGCTGGCCAGCTGACCGGAAATTGTTGTTGCGGATTGAACAGAGAGCCCTGGTCGGCCAGTTCGGCCGCGGCAATTTCATGGGCGCTCAGAAACTCACTGGGCAGCAGCTTGAAAACGTCCAGCCCACGATACATTTCAGTGGCGTAAATGCGGCCCTGGTACCAGTAGGATGACCAATACCCACCGGTCACCATGTGCTCAGCGTTGATGGGGCCGCGATCAAAATAGGCGATTTCCACCGGTTTGGCGGAATCGGTGAAATCTACAATCGAAATCCCGCCCTGGTACCAGGACTGCACAAAAATATCGCGACCCGGAACCGGCACGATAGAGCCATTGTGCGCCACACAATTTTCCTGTTCCACTTGCGGTGCCGGCAATTTGTAGTGCGCGCGGAATTGCAGCTTGCCATCGACAATGTCGTAAATCGCATCCGCACCCCAGGTGATGGGATCGTAGGCGCGGCAGTGCGGCAGGTTGCCGCCGCCCCATTCATCGGTGAATAGCACTTTGGTGCCATCGTTGTTAAAAGTGGCGGAATGCCAGTAGGCAAAACCGGTGTCAACCACTGCGTCCAGGCGTTTCGGATTGAGTGGGTCTGAAATGTCGAACAGAATGCCGTTACCCGAACAGGCACCGGCTGCAATCTTCAGTTCAGGGAATACGGTGATGTCGTGGCAGTGATCCGTCTGATAAGTTTCCTGCGTCTCTTCACCATGATCACCGCCGCGCCACAGGCCAGCCAGCGTGCCTTGTTCCGGATCGGCGAATACGGTGGGGCTAGCCACAATGCGCGAATTTTCGGGCGCCATCACCGGGATTTCTATGACATCAATGCGGAACAGCGCCGTGCGATTGTCTCCCGGCAATTCGTTGATGCAGCCAGGTAATTCTTCTTCTTTGCGAATGTCGGAGGTGCCGGAAACATAGACGATGATCTTGCCATCTTCGCCAGGCCCGGATACCACCGAATGGGTGTGTGAACCACGACAGGTTTGCACTGCGCCGACCTGTTTGGGTTTCAAAGGGTCTGAGATATCAAAAATACGGATACCGCGGAAACGCTCTGCACTGACATCCTGGTCGATGCCCTCCAGCCCGCAATCCAGTCTGCCGCGCATCTGCTCCACCGACATAATCACCAGATTACCCACCAGTGAGACATCACCTTGCCCACCCGGGCAGACAACTGAGCTGAGTAAACCGGGCACCCCGGCTTCCCCAAGACGATAGATATTAAAGCCATGATAACTGCCCGCCACCAGAATATCGTTGGCAAATGCCATATCGGTATTGGCAAAGCTCAGCAAGGCGGCCCGTTCCTCAGGCTCATCTGCTGCCGCCGTAGTATTGTCTTCACTTTCTTCATCTGGCTTGCTC
>JBGTHE010000261.1:0-3549 GCA_041746335.1 Lysobacterales bacterium
TTGTTTTTGATACCGGCCTGATCATAGTCAAGGCGGCGGGGAATGACCGCGATGATTGCAAACCGAACGTTGCCTGCGACGGGCCCTACGACACCGTTGAACATCAGGCCACTGCCAAGAATATCATCACGATTTGCGCAACCACCGACTCGGATTTGATGAGTGCCTTCAGCAGTTGGGGTCCGGTCAATGATGGCCGCGTCAAGCCGGACCTCTGTGCCAATGGAACGGGCCTGTGGTCGACTGGCCTGTCCCAAGGATACCAAGGCATGAGTGGGACATCGATGGCATCTCCCGGTGCTGCCGGCGCCGGCGCACTCCTGTACCAGCATTTTCTGAGTCAAACCGGTGTCAAGCCCGCCCCACACACACTCAAGGCCCTGATGATCCATGCAGCCCGGGACCTCGGTCGCCCAGGCCCGGACTATGAGTTCGGGTGGGGCCTTATCGATGCGGATAAAAGCGCGGATCTCATTTCGTCAAATTCCTTTGTGGCGGGGGTTATTGGCGTTCCGGCGCAGGAGAAGATGTACCTGCCCTTCGACGTTCCCGAAGGCGCGAATGGGGTGAAGGCAACCCTGGTCTGGACCGATCCTCAGGGGTCTCCGGGCGCCGCCAAGGCACTGGTGAATGACCTGAACCTGGTGCTGATCGCGCCGGACCAGACGACCCATTTACCCTGGCTCCTGAATCCGGCCTCTCCAACCACCAATGCAACGCGGGCCAGCAATACGATCGATAACGTCGAACAGGTCGTGGTGGATGGCCCGGCGCAGGGTGGCCAGTGGATCGCACGGATTACCGGAACAATTCCGCTTGGACCACAGCAGTATACCGTTGTGATTGATGGTCTATCGCGTGGCCAGCTCCTCCCCGGCGAGGCGGTTTCCGACTCACTCCCCAGGGAGGTGAACACGCTCTGGCACTACTATTATTTCGACTTGCCCCAGGGAGTGACCAAGAGTTTCATCGACCTTTTCGGCATAACGCGAGCCGCCAAGCTCTATATCCGCAAAGGCCGGCATCCCACAATTACCGAATATGACTGCAGCGGCACGGCCTTCGCAAAAGCCCAACGTTGTCGGCTGTTTGATGTCCCGCCAGCGACTCCGGGGCGTTGGTACGTAGGCGTTTTGAATACCGACGACAACCCTGGTACGCACACCATACCGACCGCCTACTCGGTTCGGGTCAATTGGCTCACCGCGTCTAATCCACTCATATTAACGGCTCCCGCCAGCTCTATTTCGCACACCGGGGCGATGCTCCACGCGCTTTTCGACAGCCTCGTCGGGGGGATCAATTCGGTGCACTTCGAGTACGGTTTAACCGCAGCCTATGGAAGCGCGACCCCGGCTCTCAGCACCTCGCAATTCGAAGCCCGAAGACAGGTAGTTTCCGGCTTGCAGTGCGGAACCATCTACCACTTCCGCGCGATGTACGTCAATGCCCAGGGATCCACCTCGGGCGGCGACCAAAGCTTTGAGACCAGCCCCTGTCCGGTTCCGATATCGCCCCTTTTGAATGGAATTACGGTTACGGGCACACTTCTGGCCGGAGAGCCTGCAACTCGCTGGCATTACTACTACTTCGACCTGCCAGAAAACAGCACGGAAGCTACGGTCGAGATATTCGGGCTTTCACGACCACCACCTGACAGTGGACTAGGTTTTGTAATGCTCTACGTGCGCCAGGATCAGCTGCCGGATCTGGCCGACTGGGACTGTCGACGCGATGCGCGAGGCAACGATCCGGCTTCGGCGCCGTGGTCATGCATTTTCGGCACTTCCTCCACCCCGCCAGTCTCCGGGGGACGTTGGTACGTGGCGGTCAATAACGACGAGCTAGTGGAAAACTTTAGTTTGGAAAACTTATCCATCAACTACTCTTTACGCGTCAGCTGGCTGCCCGAAAATTTTGCACCCATTATCACGATGGGTTCCGCCACCGCGATTTCCCGAACCGGTGCAATACTGAACGCAGTCGTCAATCCCCAGGGCCTTGGCACCAATGCGCATTTTGAGTACGGCCTTACCGAGGGCTACGGGAGCACGACCGCGCCCGTGAACATTGGCTCGGACAACTCAGACGAGCCGCATAGTTCCGGGATTGGAGGTCTGCAGTGCGGGATGACCTACCACTTCAGAGCCGTGGCCTCCAACTCCGATGGCACCAGCCAAGGCGACGATCAAAGTTTCCAAACCAGCGACTGCCCCTTTGCGGCACCACCACTGGAGAATGGGGTAACGGGTTCATTCGCACTTCCGCCGGGGCCGCAGAACTCCGCCTGGCACCACTACCTGGTCGAGCTGCCCACTGGGGTGACAAGCGTCACGGTCGAACTCTTTGCGCTATCGGCTGACGCGGATCTCTACCTGCACAAAGACCAACCGGCAACACTAAATGATTACGACTGCCGGCCATTCAGCAGCGGAACAACCCCGGAAACCTGCATCCTTAACGCGACCACAACACCGCCCGTGTCTCCCGGGCTTTGGTACATTTCCGTGACCAATTGGGCCCCAGACGTCAGTCTCAACTATTCCGTGCGTGTTACCTGGACGTTGCCGCCCGAAAATGTATTTCAACACGGGTTCGAGGCAGAAAACGGTGAGGAGTGAGGCCTCTACCTCCATCAGGGCCTTGCGAGCAGTCAACGGTAGCAAAGCGAATCGCAGCGGCGAGTGCATCAACATCTATGCCTTGGGGGGATAGCATAATTTGATAGCAGTGCATGACATTCGAATTCCCGGGGCCGACTGCACAATGAGATACTTATAATGAATAAATCGCTGTGGACACAACCGCATGAACCGGAACCAGGTCGGTACCGGCGCGACCGGGAGGGTGGGCGAAAACCTGCTGGAACAGTCGGGCCTGCCACTGTTCTTCGAAATCGCCGACACCAGCAACCGGTGGGCGTTGGAACCCTCCAATCGGCACGGCCAGAGCGTGCGGATCTGGGCCCGCTCGTTGAGCGTGATGCAGAAGGAGGCCATCGTGCTATCTGCGCGGTCGCGCCGGGCCTGGCGGCTGGCCAGCGATGAGGGTCCCTACCTCGACGGCCAAGACTACGGCCCCTGTCCTCTGTCCTTCATGACCACCGGCATGGTGTCCGCGACCATGAACGGAATCCTTGCCGCGGCACGACAGCGGAATGTCGAGCTGCGCACCCTCGAACTGGTGCAGCAGAATTACTATGCGATGGAGGGCTCGGCTCTGCGGGGCACGATGGTGGGCAGCGCCATGCCTGTCGACCTCGAAGTCCGGGTCGACTGCGACCTCGACGACGACGCGCTCGCTGAACTGATCGACAGGGCCGTGCGAGCGTCGCCGCTGTATGGCCTGCTCAGCGAGAAGTTGTCGTCGCTGTTCACGCTGAGCTTCAACGGTGCCGAGATCGAACCCGGCAAGGCACAGGCGCTCGGGGGGCCCGCTCTGCCACCGCCGCGCCGGCGTTTCGACACGCTGTGCCCGGTCCGGAATGAGGATCCCGGCTGGATTCGCAAAGTGCTGGACATACGCGACAACCCGGACCGACAGGCCTCG
>JBGTHE010000262.1:0-5168 GCA_041746335.1 Lysobacterales bacterium
GGAGCACCACGCTGGAGGATAACAAGCCAAGGGCGAACAGAAGTAATAGCAGGCTTGGAGATCTCTCGGATTTCCTGTCCGGTGCGCGGAGGAGATACAGGATTCTGCCACACAGCAGCGATCCACCCAAAAGTAGAAGAATGAAAAGACTCCAGAACGGCCATTGCAGGAAAAACCAGCAATAGGCCAAAGCGACGCCAGCTATGAACCACGCGGGGGCGGAGAGCCCCATCCTGCTCACGGCTATTCCAGCAGGTGCAGACTACCCAGGCGGAGTTCAAATTTCTGGTCCATGCGGGAAGCCAGCGCAGTGTCGTGCGTTACCAGCAGCAAGCTGGTTCCTGTTTCGCGATTCAGTTCCAGCAACAGTCCGTAAACCTGCAGTGCTGTGCGTTCATCCAGATTGCCAGTGGGTTCATCGCCCAGCAGTAACCGCGGTCGGCCCACCAAAGCCCGGGCAGCGGCCGCGCGTTGGCGTTCGCCACCTGAAAGTTCGCCCGGTTTGTGATTCAGGCGTTCCGCCAGGCCCACGCGCCCTAACAGATCTTCTGCTGCCTGCCGGGCTTCGGACACGGGTGTGCCGCGTATCAGCAAGGGCATGGCAACATTTTCCAGAGCGGTAAATTCCGGAAGTAAATGATGGAATTGATAAACAAATCCCATGGTGAGATTTCGAATCTCGCCACGCCGGACTTCAGGCTGCTGCCATAGCGATTTGCCTTCAACCCACACCTCGCCCTGGTCAGGTTCATCGAGCCCACCCAAAATGTGGAGCAAAGTGCTCTTGCCAGCACCTGATGCTCCGACTATGGCCAGTGACCTGCCCGCTTCAACCGTCAAATTGATATTGTCGAGCACGTCGATGCGTTTGCTGCCCTGGTGGAATGACTTGCAGATGCCACGCGCTTCCAGCACAGCAGTACTCTGATTATCGGGATTGGCAGCGTTGCTCCGCACCTCACTACTCATAACGCAAGGCCTCGGCCGGATGGGTTTTTGAAGCGCGCCACGCGGGATAAAGAGTCGAAAGCAGAGACATTGCCAGGGTCATCGCCGAAAATTTGATGACATCAGCACTCCGCAATTCAGAAGGTAGCTCGGTGATGTAGTAAATATCCGAAGGAAACAGCGCGAAGCCGAACATTTGCTCCAGGAAGGGCACTACCGCGCTGATGTTCATGGCCAGCAAAATGCCACCGACAATACCTAGGGCAGTACCGATCACGCCAATCAGGCTCCCTTGAATGACAAAGATGCGCAGAATGGTTCCCGGTCGGGCTCCCATGGTTTTGAGGATAGCGATATCCGATTGTTTATCGGTTACCACCATCACCAGCATGGAGATGATATTGAAGGCGGCTACTGCAATGATCATCGAAAGTATCACCCACATCACGGTTTTCTCGGTTCGGACTGCCTGGAACAGGTTGCCGCGCTCCTGGGTCCAGTCGCGGACGAAATATTCACCCGGCAGATCGCTGGAGATCTCCCGCGCCACGCGCCAGGATTGATCCATGTCGTCCAGTTTCAGGCGAATGCCACCCACCGTGTTTTCGGGCAGGCGCAATAAACGTGCTGCGTCAGCGATGTGCACCAGCGCCAGCGCAGAATCATTTTCGTATTCACCGAATTCAAAAGCGCCAATCACGGTAAACCGACGCATCAGCGGGCTGGCGCCAACTGGTGTAGCTTTCAGCCGCGGCGCAATCATCGTCACCTTGTCGCCTGGCCCTACCCTCAGCCGCGATGCCAGACTGATACCGAGGATGATGCCGTACTCCCCAGATTTGAGGTCGCGCAGTTCGCCCGCCACCATCTTGTCCTGCACTTCAGAAACGCGCTGCTCAAAATCAGGGTCAATGCCGCGCAGAATGGCACCCGATGATTCAGTGCCCTGCAACCACACCCCTTCTTCTATGTAAGGTGCCGCACCGAGCACGGCGGGGTTGGTTTCTGCCTGCTCTACCAGTTCATTCCAATCTGCAATGTAACCACCCACCGGCTGAATGGTGGCGTGGGCGATGGCACCCAGTATGCGACTGCGTAATTCCTTCTCGAAACCGTTCATCACTGAGATGACAGTAATCAAGGTGGTCACACCCAGCGCGATTCCCAGCATGGAAATCAGCGAGATGAAAGATATGAAGTGATTACTTCTCTTGGCGCGCAGGTAGCGCAAGCCAATGAAGGCGGCCAGTGGTCGGTACATTGCACAAATTAGATCAGAGAAACTGCAGTATCTCCAGTCGGCGGTGTCACAAGCGGTGTAGGAATTTTCCCCGCAATGATTTTTAACCTTCACTGGTTGGACTCCAACTCCATCAATACCGACCGGAGATTGTCTGGCAGGTTCGAGTTGACGATCACCGGTTCGCCCTTCATGTCGAGAAATTCGATATGGTGGGCATGCAGGAACATCCGCTTCAATCCGCGAACTTTCCACCACTTGAGATCAGCTTTGCTGGCGTACTTTGGGTCACCCGCCAGAGGCAGACCCAGGTGTTTGGCGTGCTGGCGGATCTGGTGAGTGCGGCCGGTGAAAATCTCCGCCTCAACGTAGCTGTATCGCGGGTAGTCTTGAAGCCGGCGGAATTGGGTCAAAGCCTCCTTGCCACTGTTTTCCTGCAAACTTTCGCCGTCCTCGTCATAAACATCTTTGCCCGCGGGCACGTTGACGGTGACCAGGTCTTCCGGCAATCGGCCATCCATCAGGCAGAGGTAACGTTTCTTCACGGTGCCCTCCCGAAACTGGCCAGACAATTGGCGTAATGACTGTCCGTTGAGTGCCAGCACCAGGCACCCGCTGGTTTCCCTGTCGATTCGGTGGGCCAGTTCAATGAACTGCTCTGGGCGGGCCTGGCGCAGGACTTCGATGACCCCCCAGGGCAAACCGCTGCCGGAATGCACAGCCATACCGACCGGCTTGTCCAGAACCAGAAAATCATTGTCCTGGTAAAGTATCGCTGCCTGCAACTGCCTGATCACAGCATCCGACACGGTGAAATTTCCAGGCTCATTCACCCGCGCTGGGGGTACACGAACCACATCACCGGCCTGCAATTTCCGCTCTGGTTTCGCTCGCCCACCGTTGACCCGCACCTGACCGGTACGAATCAAACGGTACACGGCCGACTTGGGCAAGCCCTTCAGTTGGGTGCTGAGAAAGTTGTCCAGGCGTTGACCATCACGATCCGCGGACACTTCCACCTGATGTGCGGAAACGGTTTTTTGCGCTTTTGCATTCATGAGGTTGATTATTTATCTCTAATCCAGGTTGTGATGGCAAGTCATTGATACGCCAAAAAAAGGCTGTTATATTACAAACCTTCGGAAAACCGCGTAGGACGATGTTCCCAGTCGTCCATGGTTTCGGCGTTCATGGCTCCGGCGTTCGTGGCTCAGGTCTTCAGTGCCGAATTCTTCGGTGTTTGCTTTGCAATCCAACCAGCGTGGTGTACAGGGCTGAGTCCCTACCTGTGAAAGTATCCGAAATTTGCCTTGCGGGCGAGCTTGAAATTGGCTACGCCAGTGGAACCGGACAATCCGATTAGCGCGGGCAATACTCGTGAAGGTGAAACAAAATCCTTCACGAGTGTCAGGAATGAATCAAATTTCCGCGGTTGCTTTGAATGCGACTGCGTTGTTCCGGCACCAACCAATGGCAGCCGGCAGATAACCATATGAATAGGCAATCCTGGTCCACACAGGTTTTTCGACCGGGTACATGAATCGTGTAACCGTCATCAGAGTGACGGAATAGGCGCGTTCAGGCCAGGATGCCTGAGGAAAAACAACATGTTAAGAATGCTGATCAACGCTACTCAAGCGGAAGAGTTGCGTGTGGCCGTGGCCGACGGGCAAAAACTGATCGACCTGGATATTGAAACCCCCACTCTCGAACAGAAAAAGGCCAACGTTTACAAAGGAAAAATCACCCGCGTCGAACCTTCGCTTGAAGCCTGTTTTGTCGATTTTGGATCTACCCGTCACGGCTTTTTGCCACTGAAAGAAATCTGTCCGCAGTTTTATCAGGCATCTGTCCGGAATCGCGAGGGCAAGGTTTCCATTCAGGAAGCCGTCAAGGAAGGCCAGGAAATCATCATCCAGGTGGAGAAAGAAGAACGCGGCAACAAAGGCGCGGCTCTGACCACCTACATCTCTCTCGCCGGGCGTTACCTGGTATTGATGCCAACCAACCCCAAAGCCGGTGGCGTTTCACGCCGCATCAGTAACGAAGATCGTCAGGAGTTGCGCGAACAACTGCAGAATGTCATCGCTCCGGACAACGTCGGCATCATCATCCGCACCGCGGGCGTGGGTCGTGAAGCGGAAGAGCTGCAATGGGACCTGGACTATTTGCTGCAACTCTGGGCATCCATCGAGAAAGCCGCCGGTGAGCGCAGTGCTCCCTTCCTGGTTTACCAGGAAAGCAACCTGTTCATCCGTGCTTTGCGTGATCACATGCGCAATGACATCGGCGAAATTCTGGTTGACTATCCCAAAGTTTTCGAAGATGACAAACAGTTTATTGAAGAAGTCATTCCGCACAATGTGCGCAAGCTGAAACTCTATCAGGATGATGTACCGCTGTTCAGCCGTTACCAGATTGAGAGTCAGATTGAATCGGCGTTTTCCCGTACCGTACACCTGCCCTCGGGCGGATCACTGGTTATCGATCACACCGAAGCCATGGTTTGCCTGGACGTTAACTCCGCGCGTGCCACCAAGGGTTCAGACATCGAAGAAACCGCTTATCACACCAATCTGGAAGCGGCGGATGAAGTAGCTCGCCAGCTGCGGCTGCGCGACCTTGGCGGCCTTGTTGTTATCGACTTCATCGACATGATGGATCGCAAACACCAGCGTGATGTGGAAGAAAGATTGAAACATGCGCTGCAGATCGACAAGGCGCGCGTTCAAACCGGCCGGATTTCACGTTTCGGTTTGCTGGAAATGTCGCGTCAACGGCTGCGGCCTTCTTTGGGCGAATCCAGTCAGGAAACCTGCCCCCGTTGTGAAGGGCATGGAACGATACGCAGCATTGAATCGCTGGCTTTGTCCATTCTGCGCCTGGCGGAAGAAGAAGCCATGAAAGATTACACCGGTCAGGTGATCATACAAACGCCTACCCGGGTGGCGAATTTCCTGCTCAATGAAAAACGCAAAGC
>JBGTHE010000263.1:0-3816 GCA_041746335.1 Lysobacterales bacterium
GAATTTAGTCAGGAAATTCCCGCCAGATCGTTCTGAATCTTTCTGCTGCTGTTGAATCTGAAATTGCGCTTCGAAGCGAAGATGCTGAAAAGATAAGACCAGTCTGACCACTTCGGGGGCTAAAATTCCACTCAAAAGCAGGTACAATCGCGTTTATCAACCGCCTGCCCATCCATTCTTACTGCTTGCAATCCGGGAAATCTGAATCACCATGCTGGACCAACTTAAAGCCCTGCCGCCTGATCCTATTCTGGGCATACTCGCTGCTTACAAACTCGACTCCAATCCCAGAAAAATCGATATGGGTATAGGCGTTTATCGCGACGAAAGTGGGGAAACACCGATGCTGGAGTCGGTGGTGCTGGCAGAAAAAATGATGATTGCGCGGCAAACCAGCAAAACTTACCTGGGCCCACCCGGAGTTACCGGATTCAATTCTGCCATCGGCCGCCTGGTTTTCGGTGATGCCCTGGTGGAATCCGCGAAGGATCGCATCGTAACCGTTCAAACTCCCGGGGGTACGGGCGCATTGAGGGTAGCAGCAGATCTGTTGCAGGCGGCCAATCCGGGTTCGACCGTATGGATGAGTGACCCCACCTGGGGCAATCACTTGGCCATCTTTCCGGCATCGGGTCTTAAGCTTGATAGCTACCCCTATTTTGACAAAAGCGGCAACTCTCTTCGATTTGACGACATGATGGCAGCCCTGGCCTTGCGCGGGCCCAAGGATACGGTGTTATTCCATGCCTGTTGTCATAACCCCTGCGGCGTCAGCCCCACTCCTGAGCAATGGGAGCAGATTACCGACCTGGCCGCAGAGCGCGGTTTCCTGCCCCTGGTCGACATTGCTTACCAGGGTTTTGAAAACAGTCTCGAAGACGATAACCTCGCAGTTCGCCTGTTCAGCGCAAAATGCCCTGAACTGATTGTTGCCAGCTCTTGCTCCAAGAATTTTGCGGTTTACCGCGACCGGGTTGGGGCCATATCCATCCTCACCCAACGTGCCGAACAGTCGGCAGCAGTAGAAACGGTAATTCATTCACTGACCCGTAAAAATTATTCCATGCCACCTGCACACGGCCCTGCGGTGATCGACATCATTTTGCATGATGCCGAGCTGGAAAGTCTGTGGCGCGATGAAGTCAAAGGCATGCGAGAGCGCATCAACAGTCTTCGTGATGAACTGGTTCGCAAGATTGCTGACCAGGGTGTTGAACGCGATTTTTCTTTCCTGCAGCGGCAATCGGGAATGTTTTCGTTCCTGGGCCTGGAAGTGCGTGAAGTCAGGGCCTTACGCGATCAGTTCTCAATTTATACGGTAGATTCAGCGCGCGTGAATATCGCCTCGCTGAACCGCGGCAACATGGATTATTTTGTGCAGTCCCTGGCCAGCGTTTTGGGCAGCGCTGATCACTGATCGGGCGATTATTGACTTGTCAGGCTGGCTTTCAAGGCCTCGGCCTGTCCCCAGACACGCTCAAATTCGCTGCTACCCGCCAGCACCAACAACAGATCACCTGGCATCGCGCTGGCTAATGCTGCCTGGACGGCCTTGCCGGGATCCAGTTCCAGCTGAATGGCTGTGCCGGGAACACCGGCTTCGAGCAGGTATCGCTCCAGCAAGCGGGGGATTTCTTCTGGTTCGCGCCCTCTCAAGCCGTAGTAACGACGGCATATAAAATGGTCGAAATGTCCATTGAGGTAGCTAATGGCCTGTTCAATCTCGCGGTTCTGTCGATCACCTGCAAATGCCAGACACAGTATTTTGCGGCCCGTAACCTGCTGCTGGTCGGTATAACGGCAGATAGCCCTGAAGCCATCCAGGTTGTGTGCATAGTCCATGATGAACTGGAAAGGTAAACCTTCCATGCGGTTAAGCCGACCCGGAGCAGTGTGGTAATCGGTGGAAAATCCAGCGAGCGCAGACTGGATTTGTTCCAGGGTGAACCCCATAAAAGCACACGCCAACGCAGCATGCATGGCATTGCTGGTGTTGTGTTTGGCCGAACCCTGAAATGTGGCGGGTATTCCCCGCTCTGCCATCAGTGGTTTGCGCTGACTATTCTGATAGATAACCAACCAGGGCTCGCCCTGTTCTGTTTCCAGAACGCATACCATGCCCGGTCTGTCCAGTTGCAGCTTTAACTCTGTAGCACCCAGCTTTAGCGATACCAAACCGATATTTTCGGCTACTGCCTCAGAAATCATTCCCAGACTGTACACATTGTCTGCATTCAGAACCGCAGCTATGCGAGCACGCTTGATGGCCAATACTTTAGAGGCGGCAATGCCTTCCAGATCGTAAACACCGATGCGGCCGAGGTGGTCTTCTGTCACATTGGTGCAAACCGCAACATCACAAAAGGGGTACGCGAAGCCAGCTCGGAGGATGGAACCGAAGTACTCCTCCATCACCACAAAATCGACCTGCTCTTGTTCGAACAATCGGAATTGCCTGCCGGAGCCCCCTTTACCCTCTTTGGCGATCATTCGCCCGTTCACAAAAATACCACCGGTACAGGCCAGGCCAGTTCCCCGCCCGGATTTTCGGGCTATGGCTTCTATCATTCGGCAGCTGGTAGTTTTGCCATTGGTGCCGGTAACAGCAACCACCGGCACGCGCGACTCCGACCCCGGCGGAAACAAATAATCGACGAATGCCGTTGCAACCCGGTCGAGCAAGGGCTGGTTGTTTGCCAATAATTCATCCAGTTTGGGCGCAAGGTCGAAATCCAGCAATGCCCCACCGGTATCGTTGAGTGCACGGCCGATATCCGCGCAACGCAATTGCAACCACAGCACCCCACTGCTCAACTTGTCAGCCAGTTTCACCGCAGATTCAAAAGTTTCCACTGCCAGCTGGTGCAAGCTCTGTTCTTGACCTCCGTGCATCAATGCCAGCACTTCCTTGCCGACCAGCAATAAATACCAGTCGTCGCCCTGTACCATTGCCTGCAAGTCGATTTGGCTACCGTAGCGCCTTGCCGAGTCCAGAGTTTTGCGCAGCTGGCCCGCGCTGCTAATATCGGGCCACTGAAAAATCTGCCCATTGCTGGCAGTTACGATAAGCCGAATGGGATAGCCAATACGTTCAGCCGAACGGAGGGCGTGTTTACTTAAAGCGCAATTACCAGCTTGTGGATCCGTTCTGGTTAAAGGCAATTGCAAATCAGCGAGCACAGTGCGGCGCGCCGCTGGCTTATGCAGCAGCGGCAATAAGTCACCATGGCGGCTGACGCATAGGGTGCCGTCTATGATTAATTGATGCGCACAATGCCCCAGCTTCAACAAGCCGTTTGGGCGAATGCGGAAGCCGCCCTGCACACCCTGGTAAGGAGGGCGCTCCAATTTTACGCAGGGAATTTCCCTGGCCTGGGCAGCACGAACAATGGCCTCGGCATCACGTGGCAATACCCTTGGCCGAGCAACGGCGAGAAAACCGGCAAGGGATTCCTCCTGCAGTTCAACTGCCTCACCTTCCATGTCCGGCATGCTGACCAAGGGCTCCAGCTCTGTCAGCAGTTTCAATGACAGCAGCACTGCAGCAGCAGCTACAGCATCGTGATCGTACTGGAACCAGACCCAGTATCCGTGTCCTTGCTGGTCAGGCACCACTCCCTGCTCGGTGACCCTATGCCCGCCAGCCTGTTGCAGCAATATAACGACCTGGACAAAAACCCGGCAAAAATCTTCCGCTGCTCCGTTCTGGCTCGGCGTTAGTTAGCGGACAACTGAAGCATCAGCGATACCGAATTCTTCGAGTCTGGGAGCCAGCTGGGTGTAACGCGGCTCAGGACGGTTTTCCAGTGCAGCCTT
>JBGTHE010000264.1:0-4394 GCA_041746335.1 Lysobacterales bacterium
AGCGGAAAGCAATCGCGCCGGAGCTACCCTATTCGTAACACCCGACCTTGGTGAAGGCCCCGTGAAGCTGGGGTGCGATGTCTGTCGCAACCTCGATTCGCCGTTTGCACGCGCCGTGTTCATGATGTTTATGATCTCCGAGGTTCACCCTTTTGCCGATGGCAATGGCCGTGTCGCTCGCATCATGATGAATGCAGAGCTTGTTGCAGCAGATGAAGAACGCATCGTCATTCCCACAGTTTTTCGCAACAATTATCTCGCGGCACTCAAAGCGTTGTCCCATACCAGCGCAACCGAGCCGCTGTTGCGAGTGCTCGATTATGCCCAAAGGTGGACAATGTCCATTGTTTGGGGCGAATTCAACGAAACCCGCCGCATGCTTGAGGGATGTAACGCTTTTGTCGAACCAAACCATGCTGACGAGACGGGCATTCGTTTACGCATGCCGAGCACGGTTTGAATGCGTGTACCGTCTTCAATTTTTCTCCATTCACTTTTCTCTACTTGCAACCGCAATTCGATTAACCTGAGTTATCGCTCCTGAGTACATCGGTCCAATGACAACCTGATTGACACCCACTGTTTCCCGCGGCTGGTGTTTGTATATACCTTCGATTAGAACATGGTGGCCGCTGAGCGACACAAGCTCTGAATCGCTGAGCTTTAGAACATCCCGACTCTCATCCAAGTCGACTAACATCGAACTTGCGGTGTCAAAGATCTCGAAAACCTCTCTGCTCACAAGAAGCTCAATCAAGTCTCCGGTTTTCAAAGCGCTATTCAACAATAATCTCGGCCTTCTCATTCCTGGCTATTGGCAAAAACTTCTGAAAGTGAGAAAGACCAAGTGTCAATCTGTCGAATCTGGCCCTGATTGACTTGACTGTACCCAGTATAACTCTTTGTGCGCGGCTCCAAATTACCGGCGGATTCAGAAGTGTATTGAACATACAGCAGAGTCTGAGAACTCTTGTCCAGGTGACACAGCACATGTGGTGCATCGGGATAAGGTTTCTTATATTCGATGCTAATAGCATAGTAGTCTGCCTTGTCAAAAACCGTCACAGTTACATGGTCAAAACTTGGATCATTGGGCATTCTGGTCTTGGAATCCCACATCGGATTCCCCAAGTCTTCCACTTGAGCGAAGTTGCACATTAAGGTTCCCTGCCTCATCCATGGATCAATGTCGTCAGCGTCTATATCGTGATGAGTAGAGTTGACCAATTTACTTTCACAAGCGAAGCTGGAGATGCAAAGAATGCTTGAACAAAGCATTATCAAGTTCCTGTTCACTGTACGACCCTCCCATGCAGCGCAGGGTTGTACCTATTTTCTGATTGCCCTCGTGCGAGACCTGGATGGCACGCAGGGCTACTTACACCACAAACTCTGGTTTGACCGCCACCCCATACGTATAACGGAATTCCTGTTCCGTTTGATCCGTTAACCCATCGTGCGTCGCTCAAGCTAAAGTACCAAGCACCATCCGGGTGAGTATGGAATCCAGCTACTGCGCCGTTTGGTACATTCACCATTGCAGGTAAACTGTTATCAGTGCCGACGAAAATCTGATCATAGGAATAGCTTCCTTTACTGCCAGAGATGAATCCACCGAGCTCAACCTGGTGAGTTTCAGAGATTGGCCCGAGTACCGAAAGTGCCTCTTTGGCGGCAGCATCAGATGTATTGAAAAGTCGACTAGAATCTAGTGCTCCAGATTCAAATTTTTGTGCAACTTCAGCCATTGCCAGCTTTTGACGCTTCGCCAAATCACTATTTGCAGCTGAGTCCGGGTCACGCGGTATTGATCTTGCTCCAGCCGCCGCCACCACATAAGCCAACCCCGCACTAACCGCTCCATTAGCAAACTTGCCACCGGTAACCTCAGATATCGTTCCCCCGGCAATCGATGAAGCCAGGAATTTACCGAACTCCGGTGGTCCTCCAAACTTCAATCCACTCCAGAAGCCCATTCCGGCGGAAAGGAACCCGTGCCCGAACTTGCCACCCTGCAACTCACTAGTAATGCCACTGGCTGCACCACCAGACAATGATTTGGCAGCACTGTTCCAGCCACTGGCTCCAATACCTCCCAGCGCAGCTCCAGTCAGCCCGCCGTAAAACGCACCTTTGAGTGTACCAGTTAGGATTCCACCACCTACAAAACCAGCAACAGCTCCTGCGATTGCAGCATTACCCACAGTGCCTGCTGCAAAACCCCAACCCACCGCCCAGCCGGACGCCAGTCCGGCAGTGAAATAGGTTGCTACGGAAGCCACAATCATTCGTCCCCATTTCTTAACAAAGCGGCTGAAGCTGAAATACCCACTCGGATCTGTATAACTCAACGGGTTATTCAGCACATAGCTGTACCGATTCAGGCTCTGGCTGTTGGTCGGGCTTTGTATGAACGGATCAGCCTGCAGCATCCTCCCCAACTTCGGATCATAGATGCGCCCGTTCATGTGAATGATGCCTAAACCATCCACCTGCTCGTGGCCGGTAAAGCCCCTGGTGGTGATCATGTTGTGCAGCACAACTCCCGCCGGTTCAAGCAAACCATTCCAGGCCGTGTTCTGCCGCTCACCAAAGGCACCAAAATGCATGGTGGTGGTGGAACCTGCGTCGTTTACCACGGTATGGATGGAACCCAGGTGATCCTTGATCAGCCAAGAAACATCCTGGGCCCCGGTGCTGGGGAAGTAATCCACAATGGCCACGCCACCAATGTTTCGTCGGAAGAAGGGGTTTCCGGTACCTTCCACAATGCGCTCCACCGAGCCAAAGTACCAGGTGGTTTTGGTGCCATCCACACTATTGCTGTCCACGCGTTTGATGCGTTGGTTGCCGATGCCGTAACTGAACTGAGTCGACTCACCTTCCTTCTGGATCAAAGTTGCCTGATCAAACACACTGTAACCAATGCTGCGGACAATGGTATTGCCAATTTTTGATGAGGTCTGATTGCCATTATCGTCGTAGCTGTAGGTAGTTCCACCTGCACTTGTGACCGCATGAGGGCCTGCGTTGCCGGGGCCGCTGGAGTTGCCGATGCCGTACAGATAATCGTTGGCTGCGTCTACATCAGACTTTCTCTTGATATTGCCGTTGGCGAAATAGCTCATGCTGAGCGTGGTTTGTGCTGCAGCGCCATTGGTCGAAAGCATCACCGTTTCAAGGCGATTCAACAGGTCGTACTCAAAGCTTTCCTTGAGATTCCTACCAGGAGTAAGGTCATGCCGCCATTCAAGGTTACCCAGAACATCAAACTGGTATTCCGCCAACTGGAGGGTTGTACCACTGCGCTCTGCCCATAAAGACTCCAGGCGGCCAGACTGGTTTTCGTATAGCGCGAACGCCTTAATCGCACCATCATCAAGATGTACTTCAATGTTGTTCCCGCGTTGATCCTGGGCTTTGATCTCCTGATAAATCTTGCCCTGGGCACCCTCGCGAGCCTCTCGGATTTTCTCCAGATAACCGTTTGCTTTGTAATGATAGCGCACACCGCGATCATCGCCGGAGGCATCGAACTGCTGGAATACTCGGGAGAATTCGTCATAGGTGGTTTCTTCGGTAAAACTCATCGCATCAGCGGGGTGCAGGTTTTGAACCGCAACAACCCGGCCAAAATTGTCGTAGCCGTAGATTCGTTGTTGCAATATGGCACCGGCCGTGCCCTGCCGGTAAACCACTGATGACACCTGACCTTTGCCCTCGTCACTCACTGATGTGTTGTTTATCCAGGATGTGTATTCTGAACTTACCGTCGTAACGGTACTGTCTGTCAAACTGGCTACGTCGGTCCGTTCATAGCGATCCGTCACTCGGCCCAGCGCGTCGTAGGCAAAATCAATCGACTGATTCTTCGCATCTAGTTGGCGCGTCAGTTCGCCCAAGGGATTGTAGGCATATTGCCAGATACCCTTGTCGGGATCATCGAGCAAGGTTTTGCGGCCAGCCAGATCATATTCGGTTTCAATGGTTTCAGAGCCGTTGTCATCGTCAACCCCAATCACAAACCGGAGGCTGCCAACGGCATCGTATTCATAGGTGGTTTCGCCGCAGTTATTATCTCGAACGGAAATCACTTCACCCAGGGCGTTGCGGATTTCGAGTTGCTTCTGATCCAATCCATTGGCCACCAGCGTAAAGCGCACACCACCAGCAATACCACAAGCTTCTGCAGCCGTGTCGTATTTAAACTCCATATTGTTGCCATCTGCGGCATTGATAGAAGTAATTCGGCCCAAATCATCATATGTGGTTTGATTCCAGATTGGAGTTCCACTCTGGAAATAAGGCTCCGAGACTTTGGCAACTCGTCCACTGGAGTCATATCTGGTATCTACAAGGACCATTCCGCCGCTGAAATGAGTAGTTAGAACTCG
>JBGTHE010000265.1:0-3442 GCA_041746335.1 Lysobacterales bacterium
CCGGGGCGGTTAGTTCATCGCTGCGAATACATCCACCGGGTCGGTCGTTACGTTCAAGCACCAGGATGGATTTGCCAGCCTTGGCAAGAATAGCTGCACACACCAGGGAATTGATGCCTGATCCAATGATAACAATGTCGAACTGCTTGGTTTTCATTCTCCCATCAACAAAGGCATCAAGGGAGTGTGCTGTTCGGGTCCCATTGCGCTATAGCCGCCATCAACCGGAATCTCTCCTCCGGTGATGTAAGACGCTTCACTTGAAGCCACGAAAGCAACCACTTGCGCCACTTCCTCAGGGTTGGCAATACGTCCCATCAGATTGAAGGGAATCGATACCCGGTCGGCATGCGCCCGATTATTGCTGGTGAGACCTTCGAACGGGTCGGACCAGATGTGACCCAGAACGAGTAAATTTACCCGAATCTGATCTTCAGCGTATTCAACGGCCTGGGTTTTCGACAGATGGCGCATGGCTGCCTTGGCCACGGGATATGCCCATCGACCAATATGCGGGAATGCTCCGGAAATGGAACCGATATTGATGATATTTCCCTTGGTCGCTTTCAGATGCGGACGCGCCATCTCGCCAAGTATCGCGGCTGAAACGGCATTCGTATTGAGGGTGTCCAGCCAGGTACTACGGTCAGTTGCGGCACCGTCATCGCCGTAAGAACAGGCATTGTTCACCACAACATCCAGCTTGCCAAACTTGCTTACACTGAATTCGACTAATCGAGTCAAGTCCTCGTCTTGGGTAATATCAGTTGCGAAGTAGCTGCACCGATCACCCAGTTGCGCTTCGATGCTGCGACCCTTGTCCTTGCTTCTTGCAGCAATAACAACGGTTGCCCCGTCCTCATGAAGCTTGCGGCTGATGGCGGCTCCAATGGATGCCGCACCACCCGTTACAATCACTACTTTACCGCTCAGGTCTGCCATTTAGTTACCCCGGATAATTGTATGCTGTTCAGTCTCAATGAATGGAAGCAATCTGCCTATTCGAATACTGCAAACAGTATCCACTTTCTGCACAAAAGAGCTCCCACTTCTCTACTCGGTGGTTCTTTATTTTTCCGGCCTGCATCTCTGTTCCAACCTTTGGCTCCAGTGACAAAAGGTGCATTTTCCGGACAGTCTATGCACTCAACGAATAGCGCTTTGCAGTTTTATGCTGCCAAACTTTGAGTCGAATCTGCATCGCATGCAAAACACATTGAGATTCCTTCCCAAATAGCAAAAAAAGAGAGTTCCCATGTTTTGGATGAGCCAATGAAAGTCGGAATTATCGGTGCCGGTATCGCCGGCCTGTGTACAGCCAAAATTTTCAAATCTTTTGGACTCGAAGTCACTATTCTAGAGAAAGAGCCGGATGTTGGGGGAGTCTGGGCGTCCTCTCGACGGTATCCGGGCCTGACTACTCAGAATCCACGGGAAACTTACGAGTTTTCTGATTTCCCAATGCCTCGCGATTATCCCGAGTGGCCGACCGGACAACAGGTTCAGGCTTACCTGGAACGCTATGTTTCGCATTTCGATCTCGCAGATCATCTTAAGCTCAGTACTGAAGTCATCTCTGCTGTCCCGCTGACGCAAGCAACTGGTTGGCAGATTGTTGCAGAACAGAGAAATAAGGAAGGATTGAGACAGAAAGCGCAGTTCACGTTCGATTTCCTGGTGGTATGTAACGGCATTTTCTCGATTCCGGTAATTCCCGAATTTCCAGGCGCACCGGAATTCCTGGCGCACGGGGGGAAGATCATGCATACAAGCACATTCACCGAACTGGAGGATGTGCGCAATCGCAATGTCATCGTGGTCGGGTACGGCAAGTCTTCATGCGATGCAGCCAATGCCACCGTTGGCGTCAGCCAGCGTACGACTCTGGTTGCGCGAAATCTGATCTGGAAAATTCCGAAAAAACTGAAGAATGTCCTGAACTTCAAGTATCTCTTCCTGACGCGAATGGGCGAAGGTCTGTTTCCCTATATCCGGCTTCGGGGATTCGAAAAATTTCTTCACGGTCCTGGATTGCCCGTGAGGAATTCCATGCTAAAAACAGTGGAAAACGTGGTCGCAAAGCAACTCCGTTTGCAAGAGATCGGACTGCTCCCTGACAAGCCGCTTGAAACCATTGCGCGCAGTACGGTAAGCCTGGTGACGGACGGATTCTATGAGAACATCCTTGCAGATCGACTGGACATCAGGCAAGGCGTTGAAATCCAGCAACTGAAGGCGGGCGAGGCGATATTGACCAATGGCGTAACCATACCTGTTGACACCGTAGTGTGCGGTACGGGGTGGGATCAGCGTGTTGCCTTTTTTGATGCTGAACTGATAGAACGTATCACTGATAAAGACGGCAATTTCAGGTTATATCAAACCATGGTGCCAGTCGATGTGCCCGGGCTGGTGTTCAATGGCTACAACTCGTCATTTTTCTCTCAGCTCAATGCTGAAGTCGGTGCACTATGGCTGGTGGAATATCTCGCCGGCATGGTGGCGTTACCGGAAAGATCAGAAATGAATCGGCTTATTGACGAACGGCTCAAATGGACTGGTGAACGTACCGACGGAAAACACTCAAAGGGTACGAACATCATCCCGTTCTCTGTTCATCAGATGGACGAATTGCTGAACGAGATCAATTTGAATCTGGGCGTATTCAAGCGATTTGTTCAATGGCTTAAACCCATTACCGGATCAGACTATCGTCCTCTGACTGAAAAATTGCGCAAGCGGCACCAGGTCTTGAATATTTCCATTCAGAATGATCTGGCGAAGTGACGATATTATTGAAAATATCGCCTTCCCCGGCCAGTAGCGCATTGCACTGGCTACGGTTGAAAATCAGCCAGCGGGTTGACAGTCGCAGCAGTCCGCCAGCCTCACGAGTTGGTAGCCAGCATTCCCGGTTGACTGCGGCGGCGCAAATAATGGGTCGACACCACAGCGACCAGCAAGGGAGCCGAAAGCAACAGGAAGTAATCCGATTGCTCCCAACCGATACCAATCAGTACGCCCGCGACATTTGGCCCGATGATGGCGCCCAGGCGACCGATTCCGATGCCCCAGCCAAGCCCGGTATTACGCAACGATGTCGGATAAATCTCAGCCGAAGCCGAATACAATCCGATCATACCGCCAACCGTAAAGAATCCGATCACGAAGGCCAAGAACATCAGCACGGTGGGCGATGCCTTGATCAGCGCAAACGCCACCATGCTGACCACGGCCAGCAAGAAATAGCAGATGATCAGGCGGTACAGTCCGAAGCGCTGGGCAAAGTAGCCAAGCAGAAGCATGCCAACCAGCCCGCCCCCGTTCAGTGTCGCCCCCACCAGGATACCTCTGCTGGCCGGCAAGCCCGCATTGACAATGATTTGCGGGGTCCAGAGCAGCAGGAAATAAAGAGTCAGCATACTCATGAAGAAGCTGACCC
>JBGTHE010000266.1:0-2479 GCA_041746335.1 Lysobacterales bacterium
GTCGTCCACAACAATGCATTCGAACGTACTGAAAGTGGATGCGGCCAGCGCGGCCAGGCATTGCTCCAGCTCGTCGCCGCCATTAAATACGGCGATCACCACTGACACGCGCTGCGCCTGCTCACTGTTCGAAATCTGTCCGGATATTGTAGCCATTTACGTGCATGAGACTCCCGCCGGTGTGGCGGGTATAGTAGCAGCACAGTGGATCAAGCACCCGGCTAACATTTCACCGTTATTCGTCTGCCTATCACGTTTGGTTTCTGTCCATTGCCGCCAGGGGGGCTGTATTTTGAGCACAGAACAAGCCGATACCATGCCCTTGTGGTCCCGGGGCGTCGACCCTGCGCCTCGCTGGACCCGTCTCGATATGGTCCTTATCGGCGGCCTGATGCTGTTCGCACTGGCGTTGAGATTGCCCGGGCTCAACCAGGGCTTGTGGCTGGATGAGATCGTAACGCTGGTCAACTATGCGCGATTGCCGGCCGGTGAAATCATCCGCCAGCTCGATACGCTCAACAACCACGTTCTGTATTCATTAAGCGCCCACGTCAGTATCGGTTTGTTTGGCGAGTCAGCATGGTCGTTGCGACTGCCCGCGCTGGTGTTCGGGGTGGCCACTGTTCCGGCTTTGTACGTTTTGGGCCGCCAGATCGCCTCCCGTCCGGAGGCCTTTCTTGCCGCCCTGTTCCTGGTCCTGAGCTATCAGCATGTCTGGTTTTCACAGAACGCCCGCGGGTACACCGGTTTGCTGCTGGCAAGCGTGCTGACGACCACTTTATTCATCGGGCTGACCGCAAGCCGCAGGCCGCCGTTCAAATTGATCCTCGGGTACGGCATCACAGCGGCGCTGGCCACCTGGTTTCACCTCACCGCCGCGCTGGTCATCTGCGCCCATTTATTCATCTGGCTGGTGTTGGCCGTCAGGTCGTTTTATCGCGGCCACGCGCGAGCTGCGGTGCCATCACTGCTGGCGCTGGCCGCCGTGCTGGCCCTGGCGTTGAATGCGCCAATCCTGCTGCAGACGAACGAACTCCTGCACCTGGGCAAAGTTGGTGCTCCCGCAAGCCGAGTCCCTGGCATCATTTGGTCGCTTGGGGAATTCCGCTGGGGCCTGCAACAGTCGATGCCCGGAGGTGGGGTGATTGTGCTGCTGGCCGTGGTCGTGATGCTCGCCGGGCTCGTTTCCTATGCCCGACAGCATGCTGCTATTGCCGCCATGCTGGTTCTTCCCACTGTGTTCACCATTGCGGCCGTAGCAGGGCCGAGCATGCTGCCCTTTCCCCGGTTCTTTTTCAACGCCACGGGCTTGTTCATTCTGCTCGCCGTGCGCGGCGGGTTCAGCCTGTCCAGCCTGTGCCTGCCGTTCCTGTCCCCGCGCGTGGTCCTGCTCCTTGGAGTTTCCGTAGCCCTGGTTGGTGCGAGCAGGGTTCCGCAGGCCTGGAAACCCAAACAGGATTATGCGTCGGCGGCGGCGTTCATGGCGGAACAGCGATCACCGGGTGATGCATTCGTCTGCATAGACGACCACGCTTATTTTCCGCTGGTGGTGTACCACGGCATTGAGTGCGAAAATGTCATTTCTGTCACGCATCTGCGGGCCATCGAAAAGCAACACCAGCGCATCTGGCTGGTATACACGATTCCCCGTTTCAGCCTGGAACGCAAGCCCGAACTGCACGCAAAAGTCCTGGAATACCTGCAGGTGCGTGAGTTCAAGGGCACCGTAAACGGGGGCGATATCCATGTGATGCGCAAAGACAATCCCGACGCGGTGGGCCGCCCGAACCCGCAGGACGCTTTGCGCGAGCCCAAAGCCATAAACACTAAGCCATAAACACTAAGCCACCAAGCCGCTGCTGGTGGGTTTGGTCTCACCCATCGATGCTAGATACTCGGCTACGACCCGATCGGGCGCGCCCTCCATCGCGATGCCGCCATTGCGGATCAGGATGAGCCGGTCACAGATCTGCTCCATCGCATCGAGGTCGTGGCTGACGAAAATAATGGTTCTGCCGCTGCGAACGATGCTACGCATCTTCTCGACACAGCGTTTTTCGAATTCCCGGTCGCCCACCGCCAGGACCTCGTCGACCAACATGATGTCCGTCTCCAGGTGCACCGATACGCCAAACCCGAGGCGCATGAACATACCGCTGGAGTAGTGTTTTACCGGGGTATCCAGATACTCTTCGATCTGGGCAAAAGCGATGATCTCGTCCAGGCGGTTTTGGATTTCGTACTTGCTCATGCCGAGGATGGCGCCCGACAAGCGAATATTTTCCCGTCCGGTGAGTTCCGGATGAAAGCCGATGCCGGCTTCCAGCATGCTGCTGACGCTTCCGCGGAGCCGTGCATGGCCTTCAGTGGGGCAGGTGATTCGACTCAGAATCTTGAGCAGAACCGATTTTCCGGCGCCATTCTGGCCGAGGATGCCGAGCACTTCGCCTTTCGCCACATTGAAGCTGATATCGCGGAT
>JBGTHE010000267.1:0-3030 GCA_041746335.1 Lysobacterales bacterium
GATGTTCGGCCACTTGCCGCGACAACCTTATGGCGTGGCTCCGGTGCCGGATGAGATTGCGCCTTTTTATACCGCCGGGCGCTATGTCGGTGCTTCATTGGACGCGCATCGCGGTGGTTATTACTGGGTCAATACCCACCAGCTGGAAAGCCGCCCGCTGTACAACATTCCGGCTTTGACTTTGCACGAAGGCACGCCGGGCCACCATCTGCAGGGCGCTCTCGCTCTGGAGCAAAAGGGGCAGCCGGAGTTCCGCCGCAATGACTATATTTCAGCCTATGGAGAGGGCTGGGGCCTCTATGCGGAAAAGCTGGGTGTGGAGATGGACATATATGAAACTCCATATGAACACTTCGGACGTCTGAGTTATGAGATGTGGCGCGCTTGCCGGCTGGTGATCGACACCGGTGTTCATTCCATGGGCTGGACCCGCGAACAGGCGCTGGACTATCTGGGATCAAACGCGGCCTTGTCTGTGCACGAAGTGACTACCGAGATTGATCGCTACATCTCCTGGCCGGGGCAGGCGCTGAGTTACAAGCTGGGTGAGTACACCTTGTGGAACCTTAGGCGCGAAGCGGAGTCTGCCTTGGGGGAGAATTTTGATGTGCGGGCCTTTCATGATTACGTGCTCAGCCTGGGATCCGTGACTCTGGATATTCTGCAAGATGAAGTTCGGGCCTGGGTTACCCGGCAGTCAGTCAGTTGAACCAGCAAAACAAGCCCGCGAAAACAAAAATGTGCTATTCAAACAGGAGATTTTTGATGAAACAGTCTTTCAAGCAAAGAGTATTTACCCTCGGCGCAGCGTTGATACTCACCGCATTCTCGCTGCAGACCTTGCAAGCCCAGACCGCCCGCACCCCGTCACCTGAAGGCGCCACTGTCAGTATCAGCAATATCAAAGATGGCGATGTGTTGCCAACCACTTTCGTGGTGAAGTTTGAAGTGACTGGTATGGAAGTTGTGCCCGCAGGCAAGAACGAACCTAATTCCGGGCACCACCACCTGATGATCGATGTCGATTCACTGACCAGTGCCAGCTTGCCATTGCCGGCCTCCGACAAGATCATTCATTACGGCCTCGGCCAGACTGAAGGCGAAATTACTCTGAAACCAGGCAAGCACACTCTGCAACTGATGTTCGCAGACTACATGCACGTGCCCTTTAAACCAATCGTGATGTCCAAACAGATCGACATTACTGTGGTGGATGAGAGCAAAAAGAAGAAAGACGAGAAATAATAAACAAAGAGGGCTCGAAGCCCACAAGCTGATTAGGCTGTTCACAGCAGCGATAGCATTGACACCGGCTGCGGGCATTGCTGATTTGCCCGCGGCATGGGAACAGACAGTATAATCAATGTTTAATTTTACGGTTTCCCTCACCCATGAACATCACCAAGCATTCGGTAGTCACCTTTCATTACACGCTGAAAAATGCCCAGGGCGAGCAGATGGAATCGTCCCGCGAGGGCGATGCGCTGACTTACCTGCATGGTTCGGGTGGTATCATCAGGGGGCTGGAGCAAGCCATGGAAGGAAAGGCCCAGGGCGATAGTTTTGAAGTGACCGTGCAACCCGCCGATGCCTATGGCGAACACCAACCGGGAAATATCCAGCGCGTTGCTACCAAACATTTTCCCAATCCCAAGGCGCTGCAACCGGGTCAGGTGCTGGGCTTACAGACCAAGCAAGGACCGGTGCAGGTCACGGTGGTGAAAGTGGGTCGGTTTAATGTGGATGTTGATGCCAATCATCCCCTGGCCGGACAGACACTGACTTTTGACGTGGAAGTGACGGAAGTTCGCGAGGCAACCGACGAAGAAAAACAACATGGCCATGTACATGGGCCGGGTGGGCATCACCACTGAGTCCTGGCCAAGCAGGAATTAAATGGTAGGAGCGCGTTTTGCTAGCGACAGAAATGTATCAAGTCGGCAGCAACGCTGTTCCCACAAGAAAGCGCGGGCCTTTTGTGCAGAGGCCAAGGCTTTAATCGCCGCGATAAATACAGCCCGCGTTGCAGGTTTCCTGCACACAAACTTTGGACAGCAAAGGTAGACCAGGCTTCAGGCGCTGCCAAATCCAGCGTGCCAGGTTCTCGCTGGTGGGATTATCAAGGCCGTCGATTTCGTTCAGATAATGGTGATCGAGCTGATCATACAGAGGCTGAAAGATCTGCCGCAACTCGGCAAAGTCCATAACCCAGCCGCTGTGCTCGCCAACTTCGCCACTGATGTGGATCTCGATCTGAAAGGAATGCCCGTGAATGCGGGCGCACTTGTGTCCGGCAGGAACGTTTGGCAGGTGGTGGGCAGCTTCCACCTGAAATACTCTGAAAATGTCCATCGGCGGATTGTGCCCATCCCGCCCGCTTGACGCAAATTCCCCTCAGGCCGAAAAGCAATTATCCAGAAGGCAATTATCCCGGGCGATGCGGGTTAACGCTTGCTGCGAAATCCCGTCTTATCGTGTGAGCCGTCACAGAATGGTTTGTTCGCGGATTGCCCGCAACGGCACAAGGCCCCGCGCATTTTGGTGCATTCCTGGCCCATGCTGTTGTGAAGCCTCAGTCGGCCACGAAAGGTTACCGGTCCATCCTTGTTGCAGGACAGGGTGATTTTGGTAGGCCGGTCGGAAGATGCTGTATCGGAAATTTCTTGCATGCGCCCCGAATGCAGGAACTCTGCATCGAGATGTTGGCTATCGCAGTTGGGCTTGTCTTTTGATTTTCCACAACGGCACAGGTCAATGTGGTTGGCGTAAGAGACGGAGCCTTCTTCGCTGACGATGGTCAGATTACCGGTAATCCGCAAAGGGCCAGCACCGGTGATCAGTGCTTCATTGGGAATCTCCAGCAACCGCGGCTGTGCATCCTGCTTCTGCCGCTCCTTGAACCAGCGGTCCAGGGCTTTTGCGGTAGTGGAAACGCGCTCAAAAGGTTCAGCTGTCCTGGCAGAGTCGTCCATAAACGCAACAAAAGTGCTGCTGACTTCTGAGCCATGGGGAATTTTGCTGCGAAGTGGG
>JBGTHE010000268.1:0-17240 GCA_041746335.1 Lysobacterales bacterium
CAGGGCACTGGCAAAGCCAGAAGTCGAAACTTCAGTGGCATTGTCCATCTGTCGGGCAAAGTCGTAGGTGACGATGCCCTCGGCTACTGTTTTGGCAAATGCCTTGCTGATCAGGGTCGTCACTTCTTTCCAGCCAATGTATTCGAACATCATCGAGCCAGAGAACATTAGCGAACTGGGGTTTACCTTGTCGAGGTTGGCGTACTTGGGTGCTGTTCCATGAGTGGCTTCAAACACGGCCACATGATCGGCCATGTTGGCCCCCGGTGCGATACCCATGCCGCCTACTTCTGCCGCCAGTGCATCAGACAGGTAATCACCGTTCAGATTCATGGTGGCCAACACTTCAAATTCTGCCGGACGTAACTGCATCAGCTGGAACATGATGTCAGCAATGCGATCGTTGATCACAATTTTGCCTTCCGGGCGTTTGCCGTCGTATTTGGACCACAGCTCATCTTCACTGATGGTGTATTCAGCGAACTCTTCGCGAGCCACTTCGTAACCCCAGTTACGGAAAGCGCCTTCGGTGAACTTCATGATGTTGCCTTTGTGCACCAGGGTAACGCTGTGTTTGCCGTTATCGATGGCGTACTGAATGGCTTTGCGCACCAGGCGTTTGGAACCAAAAGCAGAAATGGGCTTAATACCCAAACCGGCATCTTCAAAAAATTCTGCACCCATTTCCTCACGCAGGAATTTCGCCAGCTTTTTGTTTTCTGCGGTACCTGATTGATACTCAATGCCGCAGTACACATCTTCAGTGTTCTCGCGAAAAATGGTGCAGTTCACATCCTGCGGATTTCGCATGGGTGAAGGCACACCGGTGAAATATTCCACCGGCCGCACGCAGGCATACAGATCGAGTTCCTGGCGAAGCGATACGTTCAACGAACGGAAGCCACCACCGACTGGAGTGGTCAAGGGGCCTTTAATAGCTACGATGAGTTCCTTGATGGCATCCAGGGTTTCCGCCGGAAAATAATCGCCGTCATAAATACCCGCGGCTTTTTCACCCAGATACAGCTCGGCCCAATGCACTTTGCGCTTGCCGCCGTAAGCTTTCTCGACCGCTGCGTTCCACACACGCATGGATGCCTTGGTGATATCTGCGCCAATACCGTCGCCTTCGACAAAACCCAGTATGGGATTATCTGAAACCTGCAGCCGGTTGTTCTGGATGGTGATTTTTTGCCCGGTCTGCGGGAGTTTGATATGGCGATAGCTCATCGGTCAGGTTCCTTGTAAACGACATTGGCGGCAAAAAAATTCATTAGTCCGGCATTATAAATGACCAGAAGCTCGTCAGGGTGATCCAAATCAAATTGCAGGTTTGCGTTTATGCAAGGGCTTTGCGAAGCTGTCGGCAAGCGGTTCTGAAGCGCAGGCCTTAACGCCAATTTACGGGTGCGATGGCATAATTGCAGCTGCTAACGGGTAATTCTGAATCCAATATGCAGCTTTTCCAGCTACCAGTACCGGCATGGCGCGACTTGGTCTTCTTCGGCATCGCTTTGGGCGTTCATATAGCTTTGCTATTGTTGCCCATCAAAGCCTGGCAAACCCACCAATCCGCGAGTGAACGCCCTAATAAAAACCTGACCCTGAGCCTCAGTGTGCACCGGCAACCTGTTTCCAAAACGTCTTCTGATTCAGTTGCACCGCCACCGAAGACTCAGGCACTGGTTGAGGATCAGGCTGTGCCCCGCCTGGATCAGAAAAAACCTGCGGCCGAATACAGCCTGGCAGAGATTCCGCCTCCACCACAGATTTCGTCGCTCGAGGATCAACAAGCCAGCGATACTTCACCCAATTTGCCACTAAATACGCAACAATTGCGTCAATGGGTGGAACAGGCCGATGGTCTGGCTCCGCCACAGCAAGGCAACCGAACATTGGGAACTGCAAGCTCAACCCTGCCACCTGCCAACTGGAACCGGCATGCTGGCGCCGCTTTTTTTGCAAGCTTCGACGATCGTTCACATGAACCGAACTTGCCTGCGGACGTAACTGTTGTCGATCGTTGGCAAGCTGCTGATGGCAGTCACCAGGTGGTGGTCCAATTACCCACTGGCGAATCGCTATGCGGCCGGGCTGAAGCTCACAATCCCATGCAACCCCTGGTCGAACACATCATGATGTTCGGGGTTTGCGGCAAGACACCGACATTTACGATGCCGGAACGGTTTAACAAAGGTCGTTAGCTGAGCGACTGGCCTAACCGAGGACAGCCCCGCCGATTTTTTCCGAGTGGCGAATCTGACCAAAACCTGAGTTCGGTCGCACGCTGCAAACTGCTTTCCTATCCGATCAAACCCGTGACGGCCCTTGAAAGCCGCATCGCTGTTCGCTCTCCGGCGTTCGGTTCGGGCTGGCACACATCCTGCATTAAATTTATGGCAACGATACTAACACCAAGGAGTGCTATTCATGGGCAGCGGATCATGCGGCAATGTACTGGCGGCACTGGCCAGTTTTTTCATTCCCGGCCTGGGACAACTGTTGCAAGGCCGCTGGATACTGGCTGGCTTCATGTTCATCCTGACAGCTCTATTGTGGCTGATACTGCTGGGCTGGATCATTCACCTGTGGTCCATTATCGATGCAGCGCTTTACAAATCTGAAGCTGATAGAGAATCGGACTATTACCGGCGGGCCTGGTGAAGCAATCATTGCAGCACAAACGTGAGCCTGAAGATGTTCTGATTAATTAAACTCTGAACAAATCAGAGTTTCCCTGAAATTTGCTTCCCGGAATTCAGGCAGGCAACATGCAACAAACTGTTGTGGAGAGCCTGCTTGAATTCCCAGACTTCAATCGAAATTCGACGCGCTGTTGCTGCAGATTGCGCGTTGATACTGCAGTTCATCATTGCCCTGGCGGATTATGAAAAACTTCTGGACCAAGTGGTAGCCACTGAAGCACGCCTGCAGGAAACATTGTTTGGTGAAAACGCTGTCGCAGAGGTTCTGATTGCCGAATGGCAACAGCAAGCTGGCGGCTTCGCCCTGTTTTTTCCCAATTACTCAACTTTCCTGGCCCGCCCTGGAATCTACCTGGAAGATCTGTTTGTGTTTCCGGAGTTTCGCGGTCGCGGCCTGGGCAAAGCTCTGCTGGCCAGGTTGGCAGCACTAACGATGGAGCGGAAAGGCGGCCGGTTGGACTGGTCGGTACTGGATTGGAATCAGCCATCGATTGATTTTTATCTCAGCATCGGCGCCCGACCTCTTGATGAATGGACCCAGTTCCGCTTGCAGGGTGAAGCCTTGCAGGATCTGGCGCGAACGGCCTGAACTCTTAACACGAGCCGTGAATCTGAACCCGAAAACTGCGAATCTTTAGAACCCGCGACGAGGACAAAAACATGTTCTATAAGCCCATGCTGTTGCCCTTGCTGGCGCAGGTTTTCCTGACTTTCACGGTTTGGGGCTGGTTGTACGTGACCCGTTTGCGCGAAATGAAGAGCAAGGGCATCCATCCACAGGCCGTCAAATCCCGTTCTCAGCTACAGAGTCTGCTCACTGACTCGGCAGCACCAGCCAATAATTTCATGAACCTGCTGGAAATGCCGGTGTTGTTTTACCTGGCCATTTTGTTGTCCCTGCTGCTGATGGTGCAGGATCCGATATTGGTATTGCTCGCCTGGACATATGTCATCTTGCGTACGATTCACAGCTTGATCCATTGCACCTACAACCGCGTGATGCATCGCTTTATGGTGTACTTCATCAGTTCTTTGATTCTGCTGTTGATGTGGTTGCGGCTTGCCGCTTATATTCTTCCACAGTGAAAATGAAATGACTTCAGCAAACCCTGATACCGAAATTTCGCGCGTCCATGGCAGTTGCCTGTGTGGCATGGTGCGATTCAGCGCCAGTACCCCCGCCAAGTGGTGCGCACACTGTCATTGCACTATGTGTCGGCGCCATCACGGCGCAGGCTTTGTCACCTGGGTTGGTTTTCACTCGGAGCAAGTGACCATAGAAGCTCCTAACGAGGCTTTGCGATGGCATGAATCTTCGCCGGGTGCGCATCGTGGTTTTTGCAGCATCTGTGGAAGCAGTTTGTTCTTCAAGTCGGAAAAGTGGGCTGGTGAAATGCACGTTGCTTTAGGTTGCATCGATGAGCCTCACTCTTTCAAGCCGCAGGTCAACGCTTTTTACGATACCCATGTTGCCTGGGTGCCGATTGACGAGAGTTTGAAGACCTTCCCCTGATTCCTGCGTTCATAATTCCTTGAGAGAAATTCGACTACTGTATAGGCGTGTAGCCCAGACTCGTTCACCGCCCCTGAATCCCGATATCCGCCGGCCTTCGGCTTCGTTCAACTGCACCAGTTCACCATGGGCTTGCTCTCGTGCATCCCTGCACTTCACGAGCTGTGAACATCCTGTTCAAATGCGGCGGTCGGCCATACTCCTGTCCTGAGTCGGTCTGGCCTCTCGGGCACATCCCTGTGCCCTCGACCGCCGGTCACCGCATCAGCTCGGCGGCTACCACGGGATTCAGGGACGGTAAACGAGCCTGGGGTGAAGCAACTTGAGCAATCGGAAGCCCGATGGAGGTAAGAGGTTCCGGTTCTGTCGGACGCAGCCGATTTGTGCAGGGATGCACACAGATCGCGGAGTGCAGGATGCACGAGAGCGATCCAGACCGAGCCACAAGGAGGAGCGACAGGATGTCGCGACAGGCCCGACCGAGCAGGACGCGAGTCGGGCCGTGACGCAGGGGCGACCGAGGCCCGAGGGCAGCCCGAAGGGCCAAGGACCAGACTCGGAAGCCCTTACCGCCGTCGGGCTCGATAGCAGAATTCAGGCCCATTGAATCGGACGCTGGCCCTGTTGCTGTAAATACCGGTTGGTTTTAGAGAAATGCCTGCAGCCAAAAAATCCGCGATAGGCCGACAAAGGTGATGGATGCGGCGCGGTAAGCACCAGGTGGCGCCTGCGATCAATGCTGGCACCTTTCTGGATGGCATAGCTGCCCCAGAGCAGGAAAACCAGGCCATCACGTTCGGTGTTGAGCAGCTGGATGATTCGGTCAGTGAATCGCTCCCAACCTTTGCCCTGATGAGCTCCGGCCTGACCCCGCTCTACCGTCAACACCGCATTGAGCAGCAGCACGCCTTGTTTAGCCCAATGCTCCAGATTCCCGCTGGCAGGGGACGGCAGATCCAGATCCTGCTCAATTTCTTTGTAAATGTTAATCAATGATGGCGGCGTTGCAATACCTTCACGCACAGAAAAGCACAGCCCATGTGCCTGTCCGGGGCCGTGGTAGGGGTCCTGCCCCAGGATGACCACCCTCACCTGCTCGAAAGGCGTGCAATCCAGCGCATGGAATATCAGTGAGCCTGGTGGATAGATCGTCGCACCCGATTGCTTTCTGGATTGCAGAAAAGCGCGCAGATCCCGCATGTAGTCCAGCTCGAATTCTTCGCTGAGGCGGGCTTTCCAGCTTTCATGGAGGCGTATTTCGCGTTTGTCTGTCATCTGTTTCGGCTCTGGTTGCTTGAATTTGTAGCGGGCAACCCAAGATGTCAACGATACTGTGCCCTCAGCGCAGCTGCAAAAAAATATAAGCCATCGAGTAATGGAGTGATATGAGTATTCAAACCGACGTAATTATCATCGGCGCCGGTCCGGCCGGCTTGTTTCAGGTTTTCGAGCTGGGGCTGCTGGACATCCATGCCCACGTCATCGATACCCTGACACAAACGGGTGGTCAATGCGCCGAGCTGTATCCGGACAAACCCATTTATGACATTCCCGCGATTCCGGTTTGCAATGCACAGGAATTGGTGGATCGGCTGATGCAGCAGATCAAGCCCTTCAATCCACAGTTTCATCTGGGTCAGATGGTGACCGCCCTGCAGCAACTGGAAGACGGTCGATTCGCTCTGGAGACTTCTGCCGGCCTCAAATTTGAGGCAGGCTGCGTAATCCTGGCCGCGGGCTTGGGTGCATTCCAGCCGCGACGATTGCGTGTGCAAGGCGCCGAAGAATTCGAGAACAGTCACATCCATTACCGCATCAACGATCCGGTACGGATTCATGGCAAGCACATCGCCATTCTTGGCGGTGGTGATTCAGCATTGGACTGGGCTTTGGCCTTACATGGCAAGGCCGGTCATATCACGCTGATTCACCGTCGCGAAGAATACCGGGCAGCACCTGTTTCAGTGCGGAAAATGAAAGAGATGGCGGCTGGAGATCAGCTGACTGAAATTCATGCTCAGGTGCGGGGTGTGTACGGCCAGGAGGGTGAATTCGGTGGCCTTGAGGTTGAGGACCCGAGCGGCCAACGGCACCGCATAGCAGTCGATGAAGTTTATACTTTTTACGGCTTGTCACCCAACCTGGGGCCCATTGCAAATTGGGGCCTGGAACTCGAAAAGCGTCAGATCCGGGTGGACACGGAAAAATTCCAGACCAGTATCCCGGGGATTTTCGCTGTGGGCGATATCAACGATTATCCTGGCAAGAAAAAACTGATTCTCAGTGGCTTCCACGAAGCAGCGCTGGCCGCTTTCGGGGTGCAGCATCATCTGCATCCGGAACAGAAAATACGTCTGCAGTACACCACCACCAGTCCCATCATGCATCGTCGTTTGGGTGTTGAGGATTGATTCCTGGCATCGGCGAGGTTCTTTGCGTCAAAGCGAAAGAACTGTACTGTCAGTCGTCTGGTAAGTTTAGCTATCTGAATACTATGCTAGTTGCGTGACTTGACCACAGCCCCCCCAAAGAATCTGTGTTCCGGGCTCACGCCCTGTTGAGTCACAAGGAACGGGGCCGGTTGATCAAACCGGCCCCGAACTTTTTTCTGAGTTTGAATCTCAGTTCGGCTGCAACGCTTCTTCGATGACCCGGCCATCCTGCTTGAACACGGTTCCACCTTTCATGACCATATCAACATCCTGCAAAAGATTGATGTACTTCAGTACATCACCTTTGACCGCGATGATATCGGCAAAACGGCCAGCCACAATGGTGCCCCATTGTTCTTCAACACCCATGAATTTGGAAGGCCAGTAGGTCGCTGCCTGAATCGTTTCCATGGCGGGCACTCCCATGACATTCACCCATACATCCAGCTCATGCCAGGTTGACTGACAGTGAAACTTCATCGGAATACCGCTATCCGTACCCACCAATAGCACCACACCTGCTTCGCGCAACTGCTGAAACTTGCGTTGCAAGGTGGGTTTGCGTTTGGGGGTCAGCTGGAAATACAGCAACTGGTCAGGATGGGCAATCGAAGCCTTGATATCAGCAATGGTGTCGGCTTTCAGCCCACGCTGCCAGCACGTGTTGTCCAGTGATTCGGGGTTATCCCGCAGATCCACATAATTCCACAATCCTTCCACCGTGGGTGTCCAGTACATGGGGCTGCCACGTACCACCGCTGAACCTACCCGCTCCTGCAATGCCAACATCACATCTTCTGGATACTCGGGAGCACTGGCCAGGCCGGTGTGTTCAAAGTTATCCACACCGATCTCCAGGCCGCGACGAACTTCCGCGGCCGTGTGCGAATGCGCTACCACCTTCAAACCTCGTTTGTGTGCCTGATCCACCAGAGCCTGTGACTCTTCCAGAGTCATCTGGTCCTGATCGATGAGCTTGATCACATCCACACCGGCATCAGCCACAATGTCCACTTTCTTGCGCGCATCTGCCGGGCCCTCTATACCCCAGCGGTAAGCTTCTGTTCCGGGATATGGCTTGTGTTGCAGGAAGGGGCCGGAAACAAACAGGCGCGGACCCGGTATTTCACCGGAGTTGACCCGATCACGCACGATGATCGAATCCTCCAGCGGCGCTCCCAGGTCACGCGCAGAAGTGACACCGGCCAGCAACAGCTGCACCGCCGAGGCCGGCATGATTTCATCCACCATGCGGTCCTTATAGGCTGGATGCCAGTGGCTGTAATTTGAATGACCGTTGATATCGAGGTGCACGTGCATATCCCACAACCCGGGCAACACACTCATTCCCTCGGTGGAAATCACTTCGTAACCCGCAGGAATTGTCAGTGTATCCACCGTACCAACCCTTTCGATCTTCTCGCCATCAACCAGGATGACACTATCCTGGATGGGCGTTGAACCCAGGCCATTGATCAGCGTACCGCCGACCAGGGCCTTCTTGCCTGCGTCTGCGTGCATTGAAAAGCTGCTGCATAACAGCAGCGCCAAAAAATAAAAACGTGCTGACTTCATTGTTCAGACTCCAATGTCTTCATTCCATAAATTTGGGTGGGCGGCGATGAATTCCTGCATCAGTTGTATGCATTCTGCTGATTGCAACACTTCCACGGTGACACCCCTTCGCCTTAGCAAGGCTTCCTCCCCCATAAAAGACTGGTTTTCGCCTACAACAACATGGGGAATGCCATACAGCAGAATCGCCCCGCTGCACATGGAACAGGGTGAAAGGGTGGTGAAAATTACACTGTTGCGATAAACCGAAGCGGCTTGGCGACCGGCATTTTCCAGCGCGTCCATTTCACCGTGCAACACGGCACTGCCCTGCTGCACCCTGCGATTGTGGCCGCGACCGATGATCTCGCCTTGATGAACCAGCACCGAACCAATGGGAATACCGCCCTCAACCAATCCCTGGCGCGCTTCTGCGATGGCCGCCTGCATGAATTGATCATTTTCTCGTGCGATCATGGCTGTCATAGTTACATTTTTCGCCGAAGGATGTAACCTGAGCGCAGCAACACCAAGCGCAAAAAAAGGTATGAGGCAGGTATGAGACAGGCATGAGCACACTCCTGATCAGGAACGGCCGCGTGATTACCGCGGTTGACGACTACTTTGCTGACGTGTTCATTGAAGATGAAACCGTGGCGGTGATCGGTCGCAACCTGGAAATGGAAGCTGACGAGATCATCAATGCCGCTGGCCGCTACCTGTTCCCGGGAGGGGTGGACCCGCACACCCATTTGGACATGCCATTTGGCGGCACCACCTCGGCCGACGACTTCGAAACCGGCACTCGCGCTGCAGCTCACGGCGGCACTACCACGCTGATCGACTTCGCTATTCAAACAAAGGGCGAGTCTACTCTGGCGGCCCTGGACACCTGGCACGCCAAGGCCGAGGGCAAAACCGCCATCGACTACGGCTTCCATATGATCATCACAGACATGGAAGACCAGCGGTTGCATGAGATGCGTAGCCTGGCCGATGAGGGAGTCACCTCTTACAAGCTGTTCATGGCGTATCCGGGCGTCTTGTACGTAGATGACGGCACCATATTTCGCGCCATGCGCAAGGCCGGCGAGAATGGCACCGTGATATGCATGCATGCTGAGAACGGCATTGTTATCGACGAAATCGTCAAGCGTGCACTGAGTGAAGGCAAGACGGCACCGAAATACCACGCGCTTACCCGTCCCACCCGCATGGAAGCCGAGGGTGTACACCGTGCAGTGTCCATCGCAGAGGTGGCCCGAGTGCCGGTCTACATCGTTCACCTCAGCTCGGCCGATGCATTGGAGCAGGTGACGCTGGCCCGCAATCGCGGTGTGATGGTGTTCGCCGAGACCTGCCCGCAATATCTGTTCCTGGATGCGTCCTACTACGACCAGGAAGGCTTCGAGGGCGCAAAATACGTCATGACGCCCGCCTTGCGTGAGCGATGGAACCAGGATGAATTGTGGCGCGGCCTGCGCTTCGGCGACCTGCAGTCTATTGCCACCGACCATTGCCCTTTCTGCTTCAAGGAGCAAAAGGAACTGGGAATCGGTAATTTCTCGAAAATACCCAATGGTGCCCCCGGCGTGGAAAACCGCATGGCCCTGGTGTTCAATGGCGGCGTAGTTGGCGGGCGTATCTCGCTGAACAAGTTTGTCGAGCTCACTTCGACCGCCGCAGCAAAGACCTTTGGCCTGTTCCCGAAAAAGGGCACGATTGCAGTTGGTTCGGATGCGGACATTGTGGTTTTCAATCCGGGTCGCACTGAAACCATCAGCGTAAGGAACCCCTGTACCCACCACATGCGCGTGGACTACAACACTTACGAGGGGATGAGCGTGACCGGCTTCCCGGAAACCGTCATCTCCCGCGGCCGTGTAATCGTGCGTGATTGCGAGTACGTTGGTCGCAAGGGCCAGGGCCAGTACCTCAAGCGCGGGCTGTACGGCGGCATGCCCTTATAACGCAGGCCAGTGATAATGTCGGCATTCCTTGTGCCGGGAAACTTTGAATAGCGCAGCGGGGGAAAAACCATGAGCCGCAGAGTGAAAGTCGCCATCATTCAGATGGCCAATAAACTGGATACCTCAGCCAGCTGTGAAGAGCACCGAACGGCCATGCTGGATGCGCACTTTCCCTATATCGAAGCGGCAGGTGAGCAAGGCGTGCAAATGCTTTGTTTCCAGGAGATTTTTACCGGGCCATATTTCTGTCCCTCACAGGATGCCAAATGGTATAGCGCGGCCGAAGCCATTCCGGATGGCCCTACAACCAAGCTGATGCAGGAATACGCAAAAAAATACCGAATGGTCATCATCGTACCGATCTATGAGGAGCATATAACCGGCGTGTACTACAACACCGCTGCCGTTATAGATGCCGATGGCACTTACCTGGGCAAGTACCGCAAGAACCATATTCCGCAAGTGGCCGGGTTCTGGGAGAAATTCTTTTTCAAGCCCGGCAATCTCGGCTATCCGGTATTCAATACGGCTTATGGCAAGGTTGGGGTTTATATCTGCTACGACCGGCATTTTCCCGACGGCGCCCGGTGCCTGGGGCTGAATGGCGCCGAGATTGTCTTCAATCCTTCGGCCACGGTGGCAGGGCTTTCACAATACCTGTGGGAGCTTGAGCAACCTGCACATGCCGTGGCCAACGGCTATTTTGTTGCGGCGATCAATCGCGTAGGCACTGAAGCGCCGTGGAATATCGGTGAATTCTACGGCTCATCCTACATCGTCAGTCCACGCGGCAAGATCATTGCCCAGGCATCCAAAGACCAGAATGAAATGGTGGTTGCAGAAATCGACTTTGATGAGGTGCGGGAAGTCCGCAACAACTGGCAATTCTTCCGGGACCGGCGGCCCGAAACTTACGGCCAGCTGACCGAGTTGTAATCCAATGAATACGCCCGGTGCACAACGCGTGGATCCTGAACTGAGTAACCGGGATATTGCTCCGGTTCCGCTTTCAGAGCGCAACTGGAAGGCCGTCAGCTTTTTCTCCTTGTGGGTGGGCATGGCGGTGAACATTCCCAGCTACATGATTGCCGCATCCTTGATTGACGGTGGGATGAGCTGGCAACAGGCCATGTGGACGGTATTGCTGGGCAACCTGATCGTGCTCGTGCCGATGGCCTTGTCCGGTCACGCAGGCACCAAATACGGCATTCCCTTCCCAGCATTCGCCCGCGCCAGCTTTGGTATTCGAGGGGCTCACATACCCGCCATGCTCCGTGCCATTGTGGCCTGCGGATGGTTCGGCATCCAGACCTGGATCGGCGGCGCGGCGATTTACACGATTGTCCTGATCCTGTTTCCCGGCGTGGCCGATGCCCCAACGATGATGCCGGCCTGGGTGGGCGTGAGCCTGATACAGTTCATCTGCTTCTTGCTGTTCTGGGTGATGAACATCTGGCTGATCTGGAAGGGCATAGAATCGATCCGTGTGCTGGAGCACATTGCAGCACCTTTCCTGCTGATCTGTGGTTTGCTCCTGCTGGCGTGGGCGTATCAGCGAGCTGACGGCTTCGGCCCTATGCTGACATCTTCTTCACGCCTGGATAATGCCGGCTTCTGGGCGCTGTTCTGGCCCAGCCTGACCGCGATGGTGGGATTCTGGGCCACTCTGACGCTGAACATTTCCGACTTTACGCGTTACGCTTCCAGCCAGCGCGCGCAGGTGGTGGGCCAATTATCCGGCCTGCCTACTACCATGACCCTGTTCGCTTTTATCGGCGTGGCGGTTACCAGTGCCACCATCGTGATCTTCGGTGAGGCAATCTGGGACCCGGTACTGCTGGTGCAGCGCTTTAATTCCCCGGTGCTGGTTATCCTGGCCATGGTGGCCGTGGTGATTGCCACCATCTCCACCAATGTAGCGGCTAATGTGGTCGGCCCCGCCAACGCTTTTGCCAACCTCTGGCCTGCCAGAATTGATTTCAAAACCGGTGGATACATTACCGGCGTGATCGGCATTATCATGATGCCTTGGAAATTGCTGGCTGATCCCGGCGGCTATATTTTCACCTGGCTAATCGGCTATTCGGCGCTGCTGGGGCCGGTGATCGGAATCATCCTGACAGACTATTTCATCATTCGCAAAACCGAATTGGACATCACGGATCTGTATCGCCGTAATGGCCGTTACGCTGGAGTGAACGGCGCAGCCATTGCGGCCTTGCTGCTGGGTGTGCTTCCCAATCTGCCCGGCTTCCTCCACCAGATCGGCCTGGTCCAGTCGACCGGTTTTGTGGTGAGCTTGTACAACTATGCCTGGTTTACAGGCCTTGCCATTGCTTCCATCGTCTACTGGTTGCTGATGCGCAATCGAGCAAGCCAGGTAGCGAAGGCATGAACGAGTCCACACACCGGGACCGCGATGTGCTGGCTGGCCGCTTGAGCCGGGATCAGGTGGCGAAGAATTTCAGCGACCTGCATCCGCCATTGAATCAACTGCAGGCAGCGGTGGAATCAGCCCGTTGCCTGTTCTGTTTCGATGCGCCCTGCACCGAAGCCTGCCCTACCGGTATCGATATTCCTGGTTTTATCCGCAAAATTGCCAGCGGCAATACGCATGGTGCAGCGATCACCATACTTTCCGAAAATATCATGGGCGGCACCTGCGCACGGGTTTGCCCAGTGGAAGAATTGTGTGAACAGGTCTGCGTCAAAAACACGGCAGAATCCAAGCCCATTACTATCGGCAAATTGCAGCGTTATGCCACCGACCACCTGTTTGCCGCAGGCATACAGCCGTTCCAACGCGAAGCTGATACGGGCAGGAAGGTGGCCGTCGTCGGCGCGGGCCCCGCGGGTTTGTCCTGTGCTCACCGTCTGGCCATGTTGGGCCATCAGGTCACTGTCTTTGAAGCCCGCAACAAGGGTGGAGGCCTTAACGAATACGGCATTGCTGCCTATAAGATGGTGGACGACCAGGCTGCAAAAGAAGTGGCGTTCATTTTGTCAATTGGCGGGATCAGGTTGCAAACGGGCAAAACACTGGGTGTAGATTTCAATGTGGCGAGCCTGCGCCGTGAATTTGATGCAGTGTTCCTGGGCCTTGGGCACAACGCCTGTAATTCTTTGGGTCTGGAGCAGGATCAGGTGAATGGCATGCATCATGCCGTAGACTTTATCAGCCGCATCCGCCAGGAAAATCTGAGTCAAATCCCGGTAGGCCGCAGGGTGATTGTCATTGGCGGTGGCAACACGGCCGTCGATATCGCAGTGCAGATCCGTCAGTTGGGGGCTGAGCTGGTTACTCTGGTCTATCGGCGCGGGCCGGACACTATGAGCGCTACAGACTACGAACAAGAGATCGCCCAAACACATGGTGTGCTGATTCGTTGCTGGGCCAGCCCATCCCGCATTGATGCCGATGAGAATGGCGTGTACAGCGTTATGTTTGAACGAACCCAAAAGGATGTGAATGGCAAACTGGCAGGAACGGGTCGCTTTTTCACCCTCGAAGCCGACCAGGTCTTCAAAGCCATCGGACAATACTTTGACGATTCTGTCCTGGATTCACACGAACGTCCTGACACGGACAGTGGCCGCATTCGCGTAGACAGCGAGCGGCGCACCAACTTACCTGGGGTTTGGGCTGGAGGTGATTGCGTACCTGGCAATGACTTGACAGTGAGTGCGGTACAGGATGGTAAATTGGCCGCGTCAAGCATTCACCAATTTCTGATGACTCACGGAAACGGGTAGTACCATGGCCAATCTGACATGCAACATCGCAGGCGTAGCTTCACCCAACCCTTTCTGGCTGGCCTCGGCACCACCCACCGACAAGCAGATCAATGTCGAACGCGCCTTTGAAGCTGGCTGGGGCGGCGTGGTGTGGAAAACCCTGGGAGAAGACGGACCGCCGGTGGTAAACGTCTGTTCGCGTTATGGCTCGGTGGACTACAACGGCACCCGCATGATGGGCCTGAACAACATCGAGCTGATCACGGATCGGCCGCTGCAGATCAACCTTGATGAAATCACCGCCGTCAAAAGAGCCTGGCCCGACCGGGCGCTGGTAGTTTCATTGATGGTGCCCTGCACCGAGCAGGCCTGGCGCGACATACTCAAGCGCGTTGAGCAGACCGGCTGCGACGGCGTGGAACTGAACTTCGGTTGTCCGCACGGCATGAGCGAACGAGGCATGGGTTCAGCTGTTGGCCAGGTGCCGCAGTACATCCAGGACGTCACTGGCTGGTGCAAAACGCACACGCAGTTGCCGGTGTTCGTCAAGCTCACACCCAACATTTCCAACATCCGCTACCCGGCTCGTGCAGCGCACGCGGGCGGCGCGGATGCCGTGTCACTGATCAATACCATCAATTCTATTACCGGCATTGATCTGGATAACTTCGCACCAATGCCCACTGTGGCAGGCAAAGGCACACATGGCGGCTATTGTGGCCCGGCCGTCAAACCGATAGCGCTGTCTATGGTGTCGGAAATTGCCCGCGATGAACAAACGCGTGGCATGCCCATCTCCGGCATTGGCGGCATCAGCAGCTGGAGCGACGCAGCTGAGTTCATCGCCATGGGTTGTGGCTCAGTGCAAGTTTGCACGGCGGCCATGCATCATGGCTTCAAGATCATTGACGATTTTTGCGATGGCCTGAGCAACTGGATGGACAGCAAAGGTTATCGCAACCTGGATGATTTTCGCGGTCGCGCCATTGCCAATACTACTGATTGGCAGTATCTGGACCTGAACTACAAAACCCTGGCACATATTGACCAGGACAAGTGCATTGAATGTGGGCTCTGCTTCATTGCCTGTGAAGATGCCTCGCATCAGGCGATTTCCCGGCAAAAGATTAAGGGCAAGCGGGTGTATACAGTGATCAACGATGAGTGCGTAGGTTGTAATCTCTGTGCCTTGATCTGCCCCGTACCCGATTGCATCAGCATGCTCGAAGTCGATAATGGCAAACCCTATCTGAACTGGACCCAGCACCCAAACAACCCAATGCGTTCGTAGCTGTACATTCGGAAAAAAACATCAATCACTCAAGGAATCATCATGGCACACCGCAGTCGATTAGCCGGCTTCATCATTGATTGTCAGACCGACAACCTCGAGAAAGCCGCCGCATTCTGGTCAGCTGCTCTCGGCATGCCGATCAACCCGCACGACGATCCGGTCGAAAGCAAGTATGTTCATCTGGACGCTTCGCCCACTGAACTACATTATTGAAGTGCAGAGTGTTGAGCATTCAAGCCGAGTACATCTGGATATCGAAAGCGATGATATTCCGGCGGAAGTGGCAAGACTGGAAGCGTTGGGCGCCAAGCGCCTGTCAAAAATCCATACCTGGGTGGTGATGGAAGCACCTACGGGGCAACGCTTCTGTGTGGTACGCAAGCAGAATCCGGGATTTGATCAGGCGGCCAATCACTGGGATTGAACCGAAGCCGTATAGTCAATATTGCTCAGGCTTTGAGCGGGTCGTGATGGCCCTGGACCAGCCAATCCGGATACCAGTTGTAAAACAAGGGGCGTAAAAGGGGCCCAGGCTTGAATGGGCGCCAATTGTTAGCAGCTTGCGCCAGGCGGTCAGTGATGGCGATCACCGACCGGGGATTGAACCCGAGACCCAGATGCGCGCCACCGACGTGTATGTTTTCCACATCCCAGCGATCCGAAATTTCCACCGTGCCCTGCCAGGCTACAACGCCGTCGCCTCGAGTGTACAGAGCCGTCGTTGGCACAGGCGGAGGTTCAGCCATGTTTTCCAGAATGCTGGCAGGCATATCGCGATATCTCACAGAGCTGATGAGATCGAATACCCGGTGCGCGTTGGTGGAATGAGGATCGGCACGGAATGGACTGCCCATGCTGATGACCAAACGTGTGCATTCCGGCATCTCTCGGGCAATTTCGCGGGCATAAACACCACCGAGGCTCCAGCCAATCAGGCTGACTTTCTCCTGATACCGATCGGCCAATTCTTTCACACGATCCCGCAATCCCTGGTGGAGTCGATAGCTGTATCCCGAGTTGTAGCCCAGCTTCCAGCAATGTGCTTTGTAACCCATCTGCCGCAGCAGGCTGCGCAAAGGTTGAGTCGTTCGCGCACCCGCCATGAAACCCGGTAATACCATTACCGGATGTCCATCGCCCTTGGGCAGAAGGTTTTTCATTGCAAACAGGGGCAGCATACCTGCCGCATCGTAAACGGCGCGGCCTTCCAGCCAGAACAGCAAACTTGAAGGTCGGTGTTCCGCACTGGCTCTGCTTGCTGAACTGTTTTGCGTATTGACCATTCCGGCTCTTCCTTCGATTTTTCTGTTTGTCCGATCGTTTGGCCGCTGCCACGACGGGACGATTGTTTTCATGCCGCGGAAACTTTGCAGAGTTTCCTATAAAAAACCGGTCAGTTCAATTATGCCAGCGTATTCCATCCGCTGACATCCAACGCTGCCCGATATCCATGCCAACTGGCGTAGGCCAACCAGGGGCAAAAACCAGTGAATTCGCAAAAGGTGTTCGCGCCGCCCGCAAAGTGCTTGATAGCGTGGGCCTGAGCCCCTGTCGCAGTTCTCGGCTGACCGAATACAGAGCAAAGGCCAACAACGGCGCGATAAAAATAAAGCCAGACAATACACTGATCAACAACACCCACCGCCCCAGTACCCAAGCAGCCCAGGCGACCAGGGCAAACAGGGCAACACTGATCAGGCCCCAACTCAGGCTCAGTGATTTTGTTGCGAGGAGGTCCCGCCAGCCCAAGGCCAGCCATTGCAAAGGAGCAGAAGGTTTCAGATCGCGGCAGGGCGCGATGAAAGGCATTGCTTGATAGGCTTTGCTTCGGTCTGTGTCAGACATTCGATTCGGTATGCGCTTTTACCTTTGGCAGGGAGGAGCTCTCATACTCTGACGCTTGTCATAGTGTTACATCGAAGGAGCATCAAAAACAATCCACCCGATCTTTGGAAAGCTTTAACTGGTGGCAGTTGCATCTGTTGCTTCCAGGCGGCGGATGGACTCCACCAGAAACAATTCGCACGAACCATCGCC
>JBGTHE010000269.1:0-2048 GCA_041746335.1 Lysobacterales bacterium
TCCGGGCTGCCCAGGTAATTCACCGTCAGCCGGATCGGAAAGGTCAGCGCCAACGCCAGTCCCAGGAATAACCACGCTGCCAGAAACTTGCCCAGTACGGCTTGCCACAGGCTGACCGGCAGGGTCAGCAATAACTCGATGGTACCGGCACGGCGTTCCTCTGCCCAAAGGCGCATGGCCATCGCAGGAACCAGGAATAGATACAACCACGGGTGAAACTGGAAGAAAGGAGCCAGGTCGGCCAGGCCGCGTTCGTAAAACGAGCCTATATAGAAAGTGAAGACCCCGGCCATCACCAGGAAGATCACGATGAATACCCAGGCCACAGGGGTAGCGAAATAGGCAGCCAGTTCGCGGCGCATCACATTGATTGCCGGGTGGGCGGATGCCAGGCGGGGTGAAGATGAGCTCACTGATGTGTTCATGCCCGATCCTCCTGACTGGTGGCCTTGCCGCTGACATTACTCGTAACCTGACGGAACACCTCATCCATGCGGCCCTGTTCCAGCCGCAGTTCATGCACTTGCCAGCCCTGGTGCCGCACCTGATCTGAAACCAGTTGGAACAGCTCGGCATCTTTGGCCGGGAATACGGTCAGCTCACCATCGCGAATTTCAACCTTGCGCGCCTGCGGTAATTCACTGAGCACGCTGGCGGCTCTCTGCAAATCGTCGACGACCAGAGTCACCGCATTGTGATAACGGGAGCGAGCCAGCAGACCAGTGGGTGTGTCATCCAGCAACAAGCGGCCATCGGCAATGATCATGGCGCGATTACACACCGCCTGCACTTCCTCAAGGATGTGGGTGGAAATCACGATGATTTTTTCGGCGGCCATATCCTGAATCAGACTCCGCACTTCATGTTTCTGGTTGGGATCCAGGCCATCGGTGGGCTCATCGAGAATCAGGATAGCCGGATCATGCAGAATGGCCTGAGCGAGGCCCACCCTGCGTTTGTAACCCTTGGAGAGCGTATCGATGACCTGCTGCTGGACGTGCGTCAGGTTGAGCCTATCCATGGCGGCGTCCGCACGCTGGCGAATACCGGCGCCTGAAAAGCCGCGGGCACGGGCGATGAATTGCAGGAAGTCCACCACGGTCATTTCGCCATAGGCCGGCGCACCTTCGGGCAGATAACCCATGCCACGCCGTGCGGCCAGAGAATCGGTGACGATATCGTGGCCACTGATCAGTGCGGTGCCCGAGCTGGGTGTGAGGAAGCCGGTCAGCATTTTCATGGTGGTTGATTTACCGGCGCCATTAGGGCCTAGAAAGCCCAGCACTTCGCCGGCCTTTAACTCGAAGCTCATGTCACTGACGGCGGCGAGCTGGCCGTAATGTTTGGTCAGTGAGCGAGCTTCAATCCTGACGTCACTCATGGTCAACTTCCTCTCTTTTAATCTGTTGGTTCGTTGTCTGCTGGATTGGACTGTACATCATGACTCCAGGTCGATACTCTCGGTAAGTAATTGCCCCGGATTGACTTCCCGAGCGGCAAAAAATTTCTGGTCTGCGAACCCGTTTTTCAAGGGCTTTGAATGTCTGCAAACTGTTGCATGACTTTTGTCACTGGTAACCAGCGGCAGTTGCGTCCAAATTAGGTGCTGTCGTTTCAGGAGATTTCAGCTTGACCATGTGGACTGCCATTGCATTAATCGCCATTGCCGGAATCATCGGCGAGGCCTATCGCCATCACGCCAAGGACAAGCTTTCCAAAGCAGACCATCAGTCGATTGATGCCCTGAACCGTCGTCTCGACACTCTGGAATCCGATCTGAAGCAACGCGTGGAAACGCTGGAGCGTATCGTTACGGATCGCAGCGAAGACCTGAAGCGCAAATTCGATCACCTCGACAAAGCCGGTTAGTTTAAGCGTGCCTCAAATTTGAGTTCAGATCTGCCCCAATTCAAAAGCCTTCAGAACCGCGCGCGTTCTGTCGCGCACACCCATCTTGGACAGAATATTTGAAACGTGATTCTTGATGGTGCCTTCCGCCACACCCAGGCTGTTGGCAATTTCCTTGTTGCTGTAACCCCCGGCCATCA
>JBGTHE010000270.1:0-5162 GCA_041746335.1 Lysobacterales bacterium
GGCGTGCGCTTCATTCGCCACGTCATGAATAAAGTGCAGCACTTCGCCCCCGTGCCTGGAGATATACGCAGCAGCAGTCTCCAGACTTTGCGCGTTCAGATCGGTGAGCACCACCCGCATGCCCGCCTTCGATAAGCGGACCGCACATGCCTTTCCAATACCCGAACCAGCTCCGGTGACGATGGCAACTTTTTTTTCTTCAGTCATGTTCATTCAATTCTTGATCAGAGAGGGAATTCCTGGGCCAATTAGTTTACATATTTACTAATCTTCTGGCTATGCTAATCTCCACTGATTCTTGCAGCAAATCGGGTGAGTGTTAATGCCGAAGAGGATTGTCTTTCCCGCCAAAGGTGAAGTGGAATTGCAAGCTTATGAGTTGCCGAAAGTGAGCGTTTCGGACGTGCTTGTGAGAACTCTGTACAGCTTGATCAGCACTGGTACTGAAACCACCATGCTGCATCAGAAATACGCCCCCGACTCCCATTTCGCACGAATGTTTTCTTTCCCCCAGATCAAAACAGGTGTGCAAGCAGTCGGGCAGATTGAAGAAGTCGGTCCCAGCGTAGAAGGGTTTGGTGTAGGAGATCGCATCTTCATGAGGATGGCTCATGGCTCACACCAGGTGATTCGCGCTGAGCGCTGTTCGCTTGTACCTCTCCGCATTGACTCGAAAACAGCTTGTTGGTGTGGTCTTGCCAAAACCGCCTTTCGCGCAGCATGGGCAGGCCAGTTTAACGCTGGCGGGAATGTGCTGGTTATTGGTGCGGGTCCTGTTGGCCAGATGACACTGCGATGGGCCAGTGCCGCGAGAATGGAACAGATTGCAGTCAATGATCTGTCTGCTTATCGACTGGAACATGCGCAGCGGGGCGGAGCAACTGACACCTGGTTTGGAGATCTGGCGCAATACAGTGATCAGGTCAGAGGGATGAATAATGGGCTCGGGCCTGATCTGGTCATAGACACCACCGGCAATCCAGCCGTGTTCCAAATGGCTCTCTCGGTGGCTGCGAGATTTGGGAAGGTCATTCTTCTGGGCGATACCGGTTATCCAGGTTTACAGAAGCTCAGTTCTGATGTGATGACCAAGGGTCTGACGATCCAGGCCACACATGAAAGCCATGACCGTGACGGCTGGACGCAACAAAAAATAGATTCATTATTCTTCGAGTACGTTCTGGAGGGGCGGTTTGATCTCTCACAGCTGATTACGCACGAATTCCTGCCCGAACAGGCGCCGCAAGCGTATGCCCTGGCTGAACACCAACGAGAACAGGCCATGGGTATCCTGTTTGACTGGTCCAGCAACGATCGCTGACCTACCGCGATGCATCACAACGGGCAGTCAGGAAGGCTCCCTTCAGGACAAAAAGCCGGCGACCGCAACCCCGATAAAGGTGCCAATCACATAGCCAAAAATTCCGGTCATGATGGCAGGCGTTACCAATGACCTCCAACCCTGGGAAATGGCAATGGCTGCGGTAACAGCAGGCCCTACCAGTGCTGCGCCGGAGGCTACCACCGCTTCAGCAAGATCAACTTTCAATAATCGGGCAACCACCAGCACGATGGCCAGATGAATAAAAATGATCACCATGCCGTAAATGAACAGCGTTACCGCAGAACTGGCGAAACCGGAAAAGTCGGTTCCAGACCCCACCATCGCAAAAAACAGGTACATGAGTATCATCCCCAACTCAAACTCACCTTCGAGTGCAGCCATGGCTTTGGGAAATAGATTGGCTACTCCGATGGTCAGTAAGGTCACAAAAAGAATGTTGTACTGCGAGTAGCCAGTGAGGTCACCGATGGCCGCTGATAGTGCGCAGATTCCAAAACTCAGTGCCAGCACACCGGAAATATGACGCAGCCTTACGCGCGGAAGCTTTTCTTCCTGCAACGACTGCTTTTCCTCGTCAGTCAATGCATCGCGATTTTTCATCGGCAAAAATCTGGCGATCCAGCCTATGGAAGGAATGGCTATCAGCATCATCAATGCCAGAATGCTGACGAAGCTACTGGCACTTATCGCAGTTGTGAATTCGGCTTCGGTCATCTGCACAACCTGCGATACAGCGAGGAAATTCATTGCTCCACCAATGTAGCCGCCGGTATAGACCCCAGCCACTTTGGCGCCAATATCGCCCAGATTCATCAGGAAGAAGCCAGCAATGGCACCAATCACCGTTGCAGCACTGGCCACGAGGAAGGTAATCATCACTTTTCCACTATCCTTGATGATTTTTCGCAGGTCTGCTTTGAAGAGCAGCAATGGAATGGCCAGCGAAACCAGATAGCCACCCACAAAATCATAGGCCGGTGAACTGTAGGGGGTAATGCGGAGATTGGAGAGGATCATCCCCGCCACGAGCACCCAAACCACTCCGGATGTTTTTTTGCCTATGGGGTGTTTGTCGACCCAGAAGCCCAGGTAGGCCAATCCAAAAAGGACAGTGCCCATGGCGAAAACATTATCGGCGGCAATCAATGACATGAATGTCTCCCGGGTGATTTGTTACAGGCTGCCAGTCTGCATCATTGCGTTGCTCAGGGGCAGAGTGTCTTGCGATTCTGTTCCATCAGGATGAACTGCCAGGGAGTGGGCATTCGTTCCGTCACGCTGACTTCGATGATGGTTGGGCCCGGCTGCCTGAATGCCTCGGGTAAAACTTTTGCCAGTTCCGCCGGTGAGGTGACGCGGAAGGCGGCAGCGCCGAAACTCTCAGCCATCTTCACAAAATCCGGATTGGTAAGATCCGAGCAGATACGGCGGCCATCAAACCATTCGTCCTGCTGGCGCTGCACATTGGTGAAAGTATTGTCGTTGAAAATGATGGTCACCAGGTTCAGCTGATAGTGAACGGCGGTGGAAAGCTCCTGCATGGTAAACATGAAGCCGCCATCCCCGCTGACCTGTACCACTGCCTTGTCCGGATGGGCCGCTGCAACACCTAGTGCTGTTGCGAAACCATAACCCAGAGTCCCTTGCTGGCAGGCAGATACAAAATGGCGGGGCTCATAAACCGGAAAGCCGGACCAGGATACAAAACCGACCTGGGTAACCTCGTCGATGAAGTAACCATCGCGCGGTAGTGCGGAACGTATGACATCCAGATAAGCCATTTGTGGCGCTACCCGCTCACGCAAAGATTGACCGATGCGGGCTTTGAGGGCAGACAATTCTTCCTTTCGACTGGCGGCTCTGTGGCCATTTTTCTCCAGTTCTTCCAGCAGTGCCGAAAGCACGAGACGAGCATCCCCAACAATTCCGACTTCAGGCGTGGTGATGCGGCCCAGCTCCACTGGGTCGATATCGACTCTGACCAGTTTTAAGTCATCATCCTTGCCCCACATGGTCAAAGGCATTTTCAGGCGCGTTCCCACTGCGAGAACAGCATCACTTTCGCCCCATAGCTTATGTCCGGCAGGCAAGTTCTGACTGAGGTAATGCTCATCAGAAATAACACCCTTGCCTTTGCGCTTGGACATCACCGGCGCCTGCAATCGTTCGGCAACAGCCAACAGCTCTGCACCAGCTTCCAGCGCGCCGGAGCCAATAACGATCATGGGACGTTTCGCTGCCACCAGCACCTTGGCGGCAGATTTGATCTGGTCTGGGTCTATTTGGGGCGGATCATTGCGTTTGGCTTTGGTGGCTTTTGGAACCACTGCTTCTGCACCCATGACATCCATGGGCATTTCAATTTCAACGGGCCTTGGTCTGCCTGAATGCAGCTCGGTAAATGCCTGCTGCATGATTCTCGGCGTATCAGCCGGGTGATTGATGCGCTCTGCCCATTTGGTGATGTGGCGAATCATGCCCAGTTGATCGGGTATTTCGTGAAGATGGCCATAGCCACTGTCGATACCGGCCAGGTGCACCTGGCCAGATATGGCCAGTACCTGGGAGTTACAGGCCCAGGCCGTACAGAGTGCAGCGGCAGAATTCAACAAGCCCGGACCAGGCACTACCGTGTACACGCCAGGCTTGTCCGTGCTCTGGGCATAACCAAAAGCCATATAAGCTGCCCCTTGCTCATGCCTTGAGTGGATCATCTTGAGTTGATCGCCAGCCCGATAGACTGAGTCAAACAAATGGTCCAGTTGTCCGCCCGGCAACCCAAAAACAGTATCCACCTCATTGGCTATCAGCGATTCGACAATGGCATCGGCGCCTGTGATTCTATTCATGTTTTTCTGGAGTCGCATTCGGATTAAAGCTTGAAAAGTCCTGGCTCTAAAGTTTTCGGGTCTGAGCTTTTAGTTTATATGTAAACAGAATATCCGGAATGTTGCTGTCATGTCAAAGGGCAATTTGCGATTGCAGCACTGCAATTGGATTGACAGGTATTTTACTTTACATATAAATTGATTTTTCAAAAGCCGAAGTTTTAACGCATTTATACGAGGTGATATCGAATGCCAGATAATTGTGTGCCGCCTGGCCAAGATCCGGATGCCGGATTAAGTGGATTTCAGGTTCATCAGCATTTGCGCAATATTTGGGTACTGATGCTGGCTCTGTTCCTCACCAACGGCGCGAACGCGCAAGTAAATTCAGAAGCTCAACTACTGCGCCTGCCTTATTCATCGCAGGCCACTGGCCTCGACCGGGATTTTTTTGTCTATCTGCCATCCGGTTATGACGCCGACAGCAAAAAGCTTTGGCCAGTCATGTTTTTTTTGCACGGCAACGGGCAACGAGGCGATGGCAAGGATGACCTGGATTATGTGCTCAGGCATGGCCCACTAATGGAGGCCTGGATTCAGCGGCGAAATTTGCCCTTTATCATCATCAGCCCACAGTTGCCCTTGTTTGGCGAAGTGGAGGCAATTGAAGACCGGAAGATCCACCCACGACCGCAGCGCCTGGATGAAGGTGTGCCGGAGCGGAATTATGGTTTTCCCTCCAGCATGCCGATTCAGCGCGAGAATGCCGAACAATTCCCACCGGGCCCGCACTCTGGGTACGATCCTTTCGCGGTACCAGATAATCTGCCCAAAGGCTGGTACCTGATCGATGAGGAATTGATCAGCATTCTGGATACTGTTCTGGCCCAGTTCCAGGCTGATGGCAATCGCGTCTATCTGACCGGCATTAGCCTGGGCGGTTTTGGAACCTTCCACATGGCAGCTGAGTATCCGGATCGCTGGGCGGC
>JBGTHE010000271.1:0-7399 GCA_041746335.1 Lysobacterales bacterium
GTTCCATGGGCAGGTGATGCGGGAAGTGCATGCCAAGGCTTATCAGGGCATGAGTCGCGACATGCCCCATTTAAGCAATGCGCGCCATTCGCACGGCCGGATTTTTAATGCCAACCGTTACACTGCGCGTACTTATTTACCGGAGCCGGAAGGTCACGGTTACTGGGATCTTTGCCGCCTGTCGAAGAACATGTTCGTTATGATCGCGGATTGTGAGTATTCGCAAGCCAAGTGGCTGGGAACACCTGATCCCGGATTTTTCAAAATACGTTTGCTGCGTTCAGGCACGTTAATCACCCCAGAGAAATCAATTCTGCTGGATGCGCCCGGCGGCATGCTGGCAATTTATCCCACCCATGGGGAGAGCGGCTACTTTGTTGCGCCCGGTGTTTGTAAGCTGGTTATTCTGCACTGCCGGCTCGACTCCCTGACCGAGGAGCTGGGCCTCGATGTAGAGAGTGTCCCCTCGATTCTGGCATTGCCACAAGATAATGCTGCTGCTCAACCCACCATCGTGCGCAAGCTGATCATGACGCCACGGCTGGTCAACGCGATGTCGGATGTGCTGGATTCACGGGACCTCTATTCGTCCAGCCTGCGCAGCTGCTTTGTCGAAGCCAAATCGAGAGAAATACTCGCCTCGGTCATGCAGAGTTTGATCGACAAGACGGAAAACGAAACCAACCCTGCCAGCATTTCCAGGCGTGAACGTCACCGCATACTGGACGCGCAAGAAATCATCAGGGCTAATCTGGGCGACCTGCCAACGATAGCTGACCTGTCCAAGATGGTGGGAATCAACCGTACCAAGTTGAAATCCGGTTTCAAGGAGGTAGTGGGCTGCACAATCGGCGACTTTACCCGCCAAAAGCAAATGGAGGAGGCCGCGCAAATGCTGCAGTCCGGCGAGTATGCGATATCCGAAATCGGTTACTCGGTGGGGTATCGGCATCCAGCCAACTTCAGTTACGCCTTCAAGCGCTTCTACGGTTGTTTGCCGAGTGAAATGCGCAGGCGGGCCAGGCAGGATTGATACTATCAGGAACGATGGAGCTTTACGTATGCGCGCAGCAGTCCTCCACCAACACGGCGATCGCGATTCCATCGTCATCGAAAACGATTACGCGCGACCGGAGGCGAAGCCCGGCTGGGTAGTGGTGCGCGTGCGAGCGACATCGCTGAACTTCCACGACATTTTTTCTCGACGTGGCATGCCCGGCATTACGATTCCGCTGCCGCTGATCATCGGCTCGGACATCGCGGGAGAGATAGCCGAACTCAGTGAAGGTGTCGAAGGCTGGGCGGTCGGCGATCGCGTGTTGGTCGATCCGCTGCCTGTGGAGGGAAACAACTGGAAATTTATCGGTGAGCAATTCGATGGCGGCCGCGCCGAGTTCTGTGCGGTACATGCAGATCAACTCATACGCTTACCCGATAACGTGAGTTTCGAGGATGCATCCTGCCTGCCACTGGCCTATGCAACCGCCTACCGTATGATGCTGACGCGCGGTCAACTCAAGCCCGGCGAGAAAGTGCTGATTCTTGGCGCCAGTGGCGGCGTTGGTACCTGTTGCGTGCTGCTGGCAAAGCAGATCGGCGCCGAAGTTATCGCTTGCGCATCCTCGGAAGAAAAACTTGAACAGCTGAAAGGCATCGGCGCGGACCACCTGATCAACTACAAGGACGGCAACATGCGCGAAGCCGTACATAAAATTGTGGGCAAGCCGCGCGTGCTCGGCGGCGGAGGCGTCGACATGGCTGTCAACTACACCGGCGGCAAGACCTGGAAGGACACCCTGCGCTGCCTCGCAATGGGTGGCCGCATGGTCACCTGCGGAGCAACAGCCGGCTTTGATGAAGAGATTGACGTGCGGTATGTCTGGACCTTTGAGCAAACCATCATTGGCTCTGATGGATGGCGGCGCAGCGAATTGTGCGCGCTGCTGGAGATGGTGGCCGACCGACGCCTGAAGCCTGTTATTGATTGCGTGTTGCCTCTCGATGAAATTCATGAGGCCGAGCGCCTGTTGGAAGATCGCGAAGTATTCGGGAAAGTGGTGGTGACGCCATGAGCAACAACTTCCGCACCATTGAAAGCATTCAGGCGAGTATCGACTCAAGTCCTTTTAACGCGTTTTGCGGCCTGCGGGTGGAATCGATCGATCTTGAAGCGCAGACACTGACAATGGGAATGCCCCAGCGACCCGAATTGGAGCGAATGGCGGATTCGGGCCAATGGCACGGCGGTCCGCTGGCCTGCTTGATCGACACGGCTGGCTGTTATGCCTGCATGATGGCGCTGGGGCACGGTGTTCCAACGATCAATTTCCGCATCGACTACCTCCGGCCCGCAGTAAACACAGAGCTGACGGCCATAGCCACGGTTCGCAAGGCCGGCCGTTCAGTGACGATTGCTGATGTCGATGTTCTGAGCGAAGACGGCCGCCTGATCGCTATCGGCCGCGGAACGTACAGCTCAAGCCAGGGATGAGCCTCGCAACCCAAAACCTCGGTGCGCTGGGCGCCACTCGCCGCGACCACCAAAGCACGGCATTGATCTCGGTCGCTCGCGACGGAAGCGAGCGACATTACAGCGGGCGGGCGCTCGAAGAGGGTATACGCGCGGTCGCAGCAATGTTGGTTCAGCGTGGACTGCCCCCAGGGTGCCGCATCGGCATTCTCGCCGACAACTCGAGCGAGTATGTTCTGGCATGCATGGGCACCATGCGGGCCGGGATGGTTGCGGTGCCGATCAATCAAAAGCAGCCGCGAGACATCATCGATTACATCGTAGCAGATGCCGACATCAGTCTCGTCTTTGCAGATGGCGAAGGAGCTGCCCGACTGGGTACCGGCGTCGAGGTGATGCCCATCGACAAACTACCGAGCGAAGCGCTCGGGTTCAACGAGCCAGCGGTGAATGTCGAAGACACCGCAATGATCCTGTACACCTCGGGTTCGACCGGCAAGCCGAAGGGTGTGGTGCTCTCGCACCGCAGCCAACTGGCGATGATCGAGAACATCGTTTCCGGTCGCGATCTGGCTTTGTTCAAAGACCGCACCGGCATCGTCGCCGCACCCATGTTTCACATGAACGCCCTAGTGTTTATCGCATCCCTGTTGGCCGGGGGTGGCCGCACGGTGCTGATGACCAAGTTCGATGCCGAGTTGTTCGCGCACCTGATTGAAAAGCACAGGGTTAATCTGGTGACGGGTGTACCGACCATGATTACCGTGCTCTACGACGCCATGCCGCGTTTGAGAACGCCTGATTTCTCCTCAGTAGCCACGGTTTACATCGGCTCGGCTCCCGTCACAGAGGCAGTGGTCAAGCAAGCGAAAAAAATGATGCCGAACGCCGCTGTGATCAACTCCTACGGTACAACGGAATCCGGTGGAGGGGTGTTCGGCCCTCACCCCAAGGGAATCCCCAGGCCGCCTACTTCTGTTGGCTTTCCGCAGCTAAACGTGCAGTTGCGACTGGAAGGCGGTGAAACCGGTGGAGTGCTGCACGTGAAAGCCCGTAGCGGAATGACCGGGTATCTCAATCTGCCGGAGTTAACTGCAGAGCGATTTCGGGACGGATGGTTCGACACGCGAGATATTTTCGAGGTCGACCAAAACGGCTTTTACTACTTCATTGGCCGCGCCGACGACATGTTTGTTTGCTCGGGGGAAAATATCTACCCCGGAGAAGTGGAGAAAATCATCGAAACACACCCGGACGTGGTGCAGGCCAGTGTGGTTCCGGTGCCAGATCGAACCCGCGGGCAAATGCCGGTCGCCTGGGTAGTGGCGGCCAACACTTCGCTGGATGAGAAGACTGTCAAAGACCATGTGCTATCCCATGCGGCACCGCATTTGCATCCACGCCGCGTCTGGTTTGTGGATCAGATGCCGCTGGGCGGTACCGGCAAGATCGACCGCAGGAACCTCATCGAACGCGCTGCGGCAACCATTCAGGCTGAATCCGAACGAGTTGAATACCAGGAGAAGACTTCATGACGACAATACACTCAGATTCCAAGCATCTGTCCGGTGTGACATTGGGTGCCATTGCGTTGCTCGCCGCGCTCTTGGTGGTGTCGCCCTCGACGCGAGCTCAGGAAGGATTCGCAATCACCCGAGTGACTGTGGTGCCGATGGATAGTGAGACCATCCTGGAAAACCAAACTGTACTGATTACGAACAATGAGATTGCCGCCATCGTGCCAGCCGAAACTGCGGAAATTCCCCAGGGCTACGAGCGCATCGACGGCGAAGGACGATTCCTTGCACCGGGCCTCGCCGACATGCATGCGCACCCGATGACGCAGGTGAATCTGGATGCCTTCCTGGCCAATGGCATAACACTGATTCGCTCCATGTGGAGCGAACCCCTGATTCTCCGAATGCGCGAGGAAATTGAGCAGGGCGAAAGAGCAGGGCCACGTATAATCGCTGGCGGTCGTATCGTGGACGGCGAACCGGTCATTCACTATGGCAGCGACCTGGTGCTAAACAGTGACGACGCGGACCGGGTAGTGCGCAAGCAGAAGGAAGCCGGTTACGATTTCATCAAGATCTATTCCCATCTTTCTCTAGAAGGCTTCGACGCTATTGCTGAGGCTTCCAATGGGCAAGGCATCCCCTTTGCCGGGCACGTGCCCGCCAAGGTACCGATGAACCATGCTCTTGCGGCCGGAATGCAAACCTCTGAACATATGATCGGCATTTCAGAGGCGACACTTCGCGAAGGCCAACAGTATTTTTGGCCGTTCGACCCAGAATTCGTACCGTTTGCGGAGCGGTTAGGTAAGGGCGAGCTGACCCTGGATCAGTTATACGATGAGCAAAAGCTCCGCGACCTGGCAGCTCAAGCTGCCGCCACTGGACACTGGCTGGTTCCCACCCTGATTGTGCTGCGCGGGACAGCGCTTGACCCCGCCCAGATCGCGACGGAATTGCAGCGCCCTGAAATCCGCTACACCGACTACACCGTCAAGAGCTTTTGGCAATTGATGACGACCATGGGCCCGCCCAAATCCGAAGCCTTTTACGCTGGAAGGCGTGTTCTGCTCGACCACGATCTGCATCAACTCAAAGCCTTCCATGATGCCGGTGCTCGCATCCTGGCCGGTACTGATGCGCTGAACCCTTTCGTCAATGTAGGTTTCAGTCTGGTTCAGGAACTGGAACTGTTCGTTGAGGCAGGCATGACACCCTATGAGGCGCTGAAAACAGCCACCGTAAATGTCGCGGAGTTTGCCGGGGAACCCGGTAAATCGGGCCTGGTAGCTGCGGGTGCCCGCGCTGATCTCGTGCTTCTCGACGCCAATCCGCTTGAAAATGTGACGGCTTACCGGGGGATCACTGGCGTGTTCGCCAACGGCCGCTGGCATGATCGGAAAGATCTGGATCAGCGTCTCGCAACCATGGAAGCGCAAAGCGAACGCAAGGCGCAGGTATTTGCGGCAGACGCGAACTGGTCCCTACATGAGGGTGAGTTCGTGCCCATGTTCGCCGGTTTTGAGACGTTCAACGAAGATGAGAAAACAGGCACCGAACGCATCGCACGTGCATATACCGGTGAGACCGTCAGCGCCATGCTGGCCGAACGCCGCGGTGACGACGGCAGCCTTGAAACTCTCCGGATGGAAACCAACGAAGCTGGCCTGGTGACCCGATTGAATCGGAGGACGGTAGTTAGCGAGACTACAGCGGATCTGGAAATCGAACGGAAAGACTCCGGGTTCGAAATCCGCGGCCCTGAAAATGCGGTGCGTAGCGTTGATAGCGAGTCGAGCATGATCCTGACCCATTCCGCTCTCGACGCCCTGTTGCTCCAACCTACGATGGGCGAGATGGCGGACGGCGAAACGCGCGAGATCGAGGTGCTGTGCCTGGAAGCAGGCGACGCGCTTGTACCTTGCACCGTCACCCTTACACGTCATCCGGCGGAAGTGATCATCGGGCATTTCTATTTCAGCGGCGTCAACCCGATTGATGTGCGGATCGAGAGTACCAACTCAACGCGCAATTCAAGATTCATGATGGGTGGCGGGTTTTATACCGGTTGGCCGGTCACCCTGGAACTCGGTCAACCTGCTTCCGCGGCCCCGCTGCACTATCGCCGGATACTGTAAACCGCACATCGAGGAGAGAACGCCTGAACACATCGACTCCGACCGTTTCCGCTGGTCTGCCCCCGGCACCCGCCAGTTATTTAATGGGGCTACCCAAAGGCGCGTGGCTGATTGTCGGTGTCGAATTCTGGGAACGATTCAGTTTCTACGCGATGATGGGGCTACTGGCGCTGTTCCTGACCGGTAGCCAGGCCCGTGGCGGATTTGGCTGGCCGGACGCGCGAGCGCTGGGACTGGTCGGAATTTACGCTGGCCTGATGTACGCTTTACCAGCATTCGGCGGATACATCGCCGATCGCGTCCTCGGGCGGCGACGGGCAGTCACCTTCGGCTTGCTGCTGATGCTGGCTGGCCAGATTCTGATGATTTCGCCGTTCTTCATCCCCGCCATTCTCGGATCGATGCATGATGTGCCCTTGACAGGTGCCTTGCGCGAACTTGGCCAGCCCTTGGGTTATCTGCTGCGTACGGAGTCCATCGATGTCGCGCTGGCTGCCAAGGGCGCTGCGCTCGATTCCGCCCAAGGCGCGGCGTGGTTAACCCAGGCATACTCACTGTCGGCCATCGGCTTTTCGCTCGCAATCCTCTGCATGGTCATGGGCAATGCCTTGATGAAATCGACGCTGGTTGTGCTGTGCGGCGAGACGCTTCGTCCCGATGATCCGAAGCGCGACAGCGCGTTCACGTATTACTACCTCGGGATCTGTGTTGGCGGCGTGGTATCGGGACTCGCAACCGGCCTGGTCGCGGATCGCTTCGGCTGGGTCTACGCGTTCTCCCTCGCCATTGTCGGTGTTGCATTCGCACTGTGTGCCTACCTTGCGCTCGGAGGACGATTGCTGGGAAACATTGGTGTTGCACCCGATCGCAAACCGGCCGCCCTCGCTTCCACCGCTGTTGGCAAAACCAGCAAAGAGAATGCCGATCGAGCATTGCTGATCTTCACTTTGTCGCTGCTGATCCTGATTTTCAGCGCCGGTTGGTTCCAGCTCTACGGAACGTGGACGCTGTTCATCGAAAGGGAGGTTGATCGAGTCATCGGCAGCTTCGTGGTCCCAGTGCCCTGGTTTGCCTCGTGGAATCCGGCGGTGGTGATCATTTTTGCGCCACTGGTCGCGATGCTCTACGACCGGCTCGGGCGGGCAAATCGATCGCCGGATATCGTCCAGAAGTACTTCCTGGCTCTCGCACTGTTGGCGATCGCCCACGTGATGATGTACTTCGCAAACACCCTGGTTGAAGGGGGCAGCCGGGCACCTCTGTGGATTCCGACG